>SHWA01000064.1 GCA_009693995.1 Alphaproteobacteria bacterium
CCGGCGGCGTTGGTAACGATACCCTCGATGGCGGCCTTGGCGGCGATACGCTCGTCGGCGCCACCGGGAACGATACCTACATCGTCGATCACGTCGGCGACGTGGTCGTCGAAGCGCAGGGCGCCGGTACCGATACGGTGCGCACGACGCTCTCG
Source organism: Alphaproteobacteria bacterium (assembly GCA_009693995.1). Classification (GTDB taxonomy): domain Bacteria; phylum Pseudomonadota; class Alphaproteobacteria; order SHWA01; family SHWA01; genus SHWA01. Next base: position 156 of record SHWA01000064.1, read on the forward strand.
AGTTACACGCTCGGCGGCGACATCGCCGAGCGTCAGGTGGTGGGCGCCGAGCAGTTCATCGGCGCCGGCGATCACGGCGCGTGCCGGATCATCCGGAGTGGTCAGTCGCTTGTGCAGCCGCAACGTGCCGTCCCTGGAATCGAGCAGCGCGAAGTCCGTGAAGGTTCCACCGATGTCGACCCCGAGGCGATGTGTCGATCGCGCTCTGCTCATGGCACACGCTCCTCAACGTCAAGATGCGTCGATGGATACCGCGTTGCAGGAGATCCCGCGGCGCTGGCGCAGCCGGCGCGTAAGCTCCTGATCGACCAGCGGCGGGTTGCCGACGATGACGACTCCATAGTCCCGCTCCGCGCCGGCGATGGTGATCCGCTCCTCGATGACATCTTGCACGACGCGCGCCGGGTCCCGGCTGAGCGGTTCTCCGAAGCCGCCACCACCGGCCATGATGTGACGAAACACGTCGCCCTGCTTGATGGAATAGGGCTCGGTCGTCATTACCGGCAGAACGACGGGATCGGTTTCCGGGTTAACGATGTTGAACGACGGTGCCCCCTCGTGCCCGCCGAACAGGCCGTGCGGCGGAAACGCCCGCTTGTCGGATCGCACCATCAGGAGCGCTTCGCCACGGACCAGGCGATACTCGCGGATGACCGAGAGGCCGCCGCGAAACGTGCCCGGTCCGCCGGTGTCGGTGATGATTCCGTACTGCTCGATGCGCACCGGAAACCGCGCCTCGATCATTTCGATCGGGATGTTGGTCTGATTGGCGCCCATGTGGGCAACGCCGTCCTGGCCGTCATGGTCGAAGGCCGCCCCCCAATTGCCGGCGACCGTTTCACAGAACACGAAGGCCTTGCCGTTCTCGTAGCCGGCGATGGTCGGCAAGGTCGCCCCACCGGAATTGTCGGCCGCGACCTTGTCGGGAACCGCCTTGGCCAGCGCGCCGAACAGGCAGTCGATCATGCGGTAGCCGGTGATTCCCTTGATCCCGCACGGCCCGGGATACTTCACGTTGACCAGGGACCCGAGCGGCGCAACCACCGTGATGGGGCGGGTATAGCCGTGACAATTCGGTACCGCTGCCGACATCACCGAGCGCAAGGCGGCGTACGCCGCGGCCTTGGTGAACGGCAGCGGCGCATTCACCCCGCCTGGAACCTGTGGCGAGGTGCCGGTCCAGTCGACGACCACGTTGCTGCCACGGACGGTGATCTTGACGTGGAGCGCGATCGGCTCGGGGTTCTCTCCCAGGCCGTCGAGGTGGTCCGAGAATTCGTAGACGCCATCAGGAATGGCCGCGATCTGGCTGCGCGCCAACTGCTCGGCATAGTCGTGCAGGTGCTCGACGTACGCGCCGAGCGTGTCGCCGCCATAGCGCCGATACAGCTCCTCGACCTCCCGCTCGCAGATGGTGCAGGCCGCCATCTGCGCCTGCAGATCGCCCATGACGTCGTCGGGAACCCGCACGTTCAGTCTGATGATGTCCCAGATCGGCTGCACGGGAACACCCCTCTCCAGGAACTTCAGGATCGGCAGGCGCAGTCCCTCCTGGAAGATCTCCGTCGAACCGATGGCGTTACTGCCGGGAACCATGCCGCCGACATCGGAGTGATGGGCGACCGTGGTCGCGAAGGCCACCAACTGGCCAGCGAAGAAGATCGGCTTGACGATGTAGATGTCGGGCAGGTGCTGCCCGGCCGCCTCGTAGGGATCGTTGAAGATGAACACATCGCCGCCATTGAAGTCGCCATCGAAGCGGCGGAGTACGCACTGCATCGCATCGTAGAAACTGCCCAGGTGGACGGGGTTGGTGACGCCCTGGGCGAGGGTGCGCCCCTTGGCGTCGCAGAGGGCGGTCGAGTAGTCCATGGTGTCGCGCACGATCCCGGAGTGGGCTGTCCGCAACATGATCAGGGCCATCTGGTCCGCGATCGCATCGAAGCTGCTCCGAATCAATTCCAGCAGGAACGGGTCGGGCTGGTTGGTAGCAGGCCCGTGCTCGGTCATGGGGCTCCCCCGAGATCGATGACGATGTTGCCGATTGCATCGAGCCGCGCGTGACAATCCGGCGGCACGACAGTGGTTCCATCATAGTCCTCGACAATCAACGGCCCGGCCCGGGCAGCTCCTTGGAGCCCGTGCCGCCCGGGCAGCACCGGAGTCTTCAGGGCACCGATCGTCGGCCCGAAATAGGCCGCCCGCACCGCCTCGGCCTTGCCCGATGCGGTCCCCGTGAAGGCCGCCGGCCCTGGCCGCGCCGAGGCCCCCGTCGAGTCCACTACTCCCCTTACCCGCAGGTTCACGAGTTCAAAGCCGTAGTTTCCAGTCAGGCGGTGGCCGCGCCGGCGCTCGTGCTCCAGTTCGAACCGATCCTCGACCGCCTTCAAGGCATCGGCGGTGATCGGCCCCGCAGGCACGGCGACAACCAGCTCCGACGCCTGACCGCCATAACGCATGTCCATCAAGCGCACGTACCGGACGTGGTCGGCCGGATAGCCCATGAGTTCCGCCACGCGCAATTCGAGCTGCCGATAGCCCTGCTCGAGCCGCGTCAGTGACAACTCCGCGGTCTTCGCCAGGATGGCCTGGGTTGCAGTCGCCTCGACGTTGGCAAACAACAAGCCGACGGCGCTGAAGACCCCGGCGGCCGGCGGGATCAGGACCCGCCTGATCTGCAGCAGCCGAGCGAGGCTGACCGCATGCACGCCGCCATTGCCGCCGAACGCGAACAGGTCGAAGTCGCGCGGATCGCGGCCGCGATAGGTGGTCACGGTCTTCACGGCATGCATCATGTTGGCGTCGGCGATGGTATGGACACCATACGCTGTTTCCATCAGCCCGCGCCCGAGCGGTGCCGCGATCTTGGTCTCGATCGCCCGGTACGATCGCTCGGGCCGCAACGGGACGGTGCCCCCCGCCAAGGCGCTCTGGTTCAAGTAGCCGAGGACCACGTTTGCATCCGTCACCGTCGGCTCGTCGTTGCCGGTGTCGTAGCATGCCGGCCCGGGAACCGCGCCGGCGCTCGCCGGGCCGACCTTGATCGCCTTGGCCGGGTCGAGCCAGACCAGGCTGCCACCACCGGCGCCGACTTCCGAGATGTCGATCGCCGGAATTCTCAGCGGGTAGCCGCCGCCCTTGGTCAACTCGGCACTGAGGGATACCGCCCCCCCGACCTCGTACTCGTCGGTCATGGAGATCTGCGAGTTCTCGATGATCGAGGCTTTCGCGGTGGTTCCGCCCATGTCGAGGGTGATCAGGTTCTGGTAGCCGGCGAGGCGTCCGAGCCGTGCCGCGCCGATCACCCCGGCGGCCGGCCCGCTCTCGACGATCTGCGCCGGCCAGCGGGTGACGGCCTGGCAATCCAGAATTCCGCCGCTCGACAGCATGACCTGCAACCGCGCCGGTATCCCCGCCCGGCTCAATTGGGCGCGCAGAGAATCGAGGTAGGACTTCACCGGCGGCCCGACATAGGCGTTGATCACGGTGGTGCTGGCACGCTCGTATTCGCGCAGCTCCGGCAGCACGTCGACGGAGAGCGAAATGAAGTGGTCCGGCAGCGCCTCTGCCAACATGGCGCCGACCTCTCGCTCATGGGCGGGATTGGCATAGGAGTGCAGGAACATCACCGCCACGGCCTGCACGTCGGCCGCGCAGATCCTTGCGATCGCCGTATGCACGTCCGGCCGTGAGAGGGGCCGGATGACCTGTCCCTTGTGGTCCAGGCGCTCTTCCACTTCCAGGCACAGATTCCTCGGCACCAAGGGTTCCGGCTTGACGAACATGGGGTCATAGAGTCGCGGCACGCGAATCCGCCGCATGGTGAGGATGTCCCTGAAGCCCTTGGTCGTGATCAGAGCGGTCCTGGCACCCTTGTGCTCGAGGATGGCGTTGGTCGCCACGGTGCAGGCGTGCAGCAGATCCACGACCGACTCGCTGGCCCGCCCCAAATCCGTCAGCAGACGGGTGACGCCATCGATAACGCCATCGGCATAGTTGCCGGGGGTCGACGGAACCTTGCGCGTGGCAGCGCGACCGTCGTCGGACAGGAGCACGATGTCGGTGAATGTGCCGCCGATATCGACGGCAACGCGACACTGGCTGTCCATGTCTCTGGTCCCGGCTGCATGCGAGGGTTGCGAGCTTGCCTGCTGCGCCCGCGTAGGACAATGACCTATGGGTGGTCGCAGGCGCGGCCGGTCGAAGCAAGTCACCGCTGCGATTCATGCAGCCGAGAGAATGCTCTAGCCTGACCCGCCGCCGCGTCGGTACGATGGACACGCTCGTGGCGCGCGGCGGAAGCGGATGGCCGAGGGGGGAATGCACTACCGGATTGGCGTTGACATCGGCGGCACGTTCACCGATTTCGCCCTGGCCGGGCCACCGCCGACGCCGCTTGGCACACACAAGCGATTGACCACCTCCGAGGATCCGGCCGAGGCCGTGGTCGCCGGCGTGGCGGAACTCCTTGGCGATCGCCGCGTGCCGATCGCGGAGGTCGGCGCCATCGTGCACGGCACCACGCTCGTCACCAACGCGGTCATCACCCGCCGCGGCGCCCGGACCGGCATGCTGGTCACGGCGGGCTTCCGCGACATCCTCGAGATCGGCACCGAGCTGCGCTACGACCAGTTCGACCTGACCCAGCAGTTCCCCGAGCCCCTGGTGCCGCGGATGGATCGCATCGAGATCGCCGAGCGCATCTACTTCGACGGTCGCGTCGAGCAGGCGCCTGATCTCGGCGAGGTGCGGGCAGCCCTCGGTTCCCTCCAGGAGCGCGGCGTCGAGGCGGTCGCCGTCTGCCTGTTACATGCCTACGCCAACCCGGCCCACGAGCAGGCGATCGTCGCCCTGGCCACCGCGGAGTATCCCGGTCTCCATATATCCGCTTCGGCGGACGTGCTGGCGGAAATGCGCGAGTACCACCGCTGGACCACGACCACGGTCAACGCCTACACCCAGCCCATGGTGGACCGGTACCTGGGCCGGCTGGAGCGCGGGCTCGCCGATCTGGGCTTCCGCGGCCGGCTCTATGTCATGACCTCGAACGGCGGCATGGTGACCCCGGCGGTGGCACGGCGCTATCCGGTCCGGCTCATCGAGTCGGGGCCGGCCGCCGGGGTGCTGATCGCCGCGCATCAAGCCGGCGCGATGTCGCTTCCCGATGTGCTCTCGTACGACATGGGCGGCACCACGGCGAAGGGCGCGATCGTGCGGGACGCGCGGCCGCTCCGCACTTACGGCATCGAGGTCGCCCGACTGCACGAGTTCAAGAAGGGGAGCGGGCTCCCCTTGCGCATCCCCGCGATCGACCTGATCGAGATCGGCGCCGGCGGCGGGAGCATCGCGTGGGTGGACGCCCGGGGCGTAATCCGGGTCGGCCCCGAGAGCGCCGGCGCCGACCCCGGCCCCGCCTGCTACGGCCGCGGCGGGCGGCGGGCGACATTGACGGACGCCAACCTGGCCCTCGGCTACCTCGACCCCGCCTCCTTCCTCGGCGGCAAGATGGCGCTGGACCGTGTGGCGGCGGAGGCTGCCCTCACCACAGATGTGGCACGGCCACTCGGCGTCTCCTTGGTACGGGCAGCGGCCGGGATCCACGCGGTGGTGAACGAGGATGTCGCGCGCGCCTTCCGCATCCACGCGGCCGAGCAAGGCGTCGACTACCGGCGCTGCAGCATGGTGGCGTTCGGCGGGTCGGGACCGATCCACGCCGCCGCCGTCGCGCGCCGCCTGCGCATCCCGCAAGTGGTGTTTCCCCTGGGCGCAGGAGTGATGTCGGCGATGGGATTGCTGATCGCCCCGCTCTCCTTCGCCACCGCCCGCTCGCGCCTGGTCCCCCTCGATCAGGTCACGGCCGAAGTCCTGGAGGGCACCTTTGCGCCCCTCGAGCACCAGGCCGCCCTGCCCCTGGCGGACGCCGGCATCCCCGCCGAGCGAATCCGCATCAATCGCATGCTCGATCTCCGCTACCGTGGCCAGAGCCATGTGATCGAGGTGACGCTGCCCGAAGATCTGCGCGGCGCGGCACTGGCTTCTGCTCTGCCCGCGCTCTTCGCTGAGCGGTACGCGGCCGTGTTCGCACGCTCCCTGCTCGAGGAGTCGCTCGAGGTCGTGACCTGGAAAGTGGAGGCCGTCCACCGGGATGTGCCGTTCCTGACGCTGGCCGCGACGGCAGCGGCAGCGGCACCCGCGACCCATCTTGTCCGCCGCCCCGCCTATGCCGCCGCAGGCGACGGATTGATCGAGTATCCGGTCTACAGTCGCGCGTCCCTGAGTCGGGGTGAGGTGATTACCGGGCCGGCCCTGGTCGAGGAAGCGGAATCGACCTGCGTGCTGGGCCCCGGCGACGTCGGCCGCATCGACGCAACACGGAACCTGATTGTCACGATCGCAGTCCGAGCGGTGAGTTGAGGCCATGCGCGACCACGCGGAGATCCCGGACCCCGTCGCCCTCGGCATCCTGTGGGATCGACTGATCTCGATCACCGACGAGGCAGTCTCGGCGCTGCTCAGGGCGTCCTTCTCGACGGTGGTGACCGATGGCTACGACCTGTCGGTGATCCTGCTCGACGTAGAGGGAAACGCCATCGCCCAGGGCACGCAGAGCATCCCCTCATTCACGGGGTCCGCGCCGGCGACGCTGCGCCACATGCTGCGCCGGTTCCCGCCCGAGCGGCTGGCACCAGGTGACGTGCTGTGCACCAACGATCCCTGGCTCGGCACCGGACATCTCTATGACATCAGCGTGATGCGCCCGATCTTCCGGCGTGGCCGCATCGTCGCCTACAGCATGAGCATTACCCACCTGCCCGATGTCGGCGGCTTCGGCTATGGGACCGGCGCGACGGAAATATACCAGGAGGGTCTGCGCCTGCCGGTGGTCAAACTGGTCGACGCCGGGCGACCGAGCGAGCTCCTGCTCGACCTCTTCCGCGCCAACACGCGGGTGCCGGAACAGGTGGTGGGCGACGTCCTCTCCAACGTCACGTGCAACCAGGTCTGCGGCCGCCAGCTGCTCGAATTCATGGACGACTACGGCCTGGATGACTTGCGCGCTCTGTCGCTGGGCATCCGCGCCGCCTCCGAGCGCGCGGTCCGGGACCGCATCCGCGCGCTCCAGCCGGGCCGCTACGCGGAGACGCTTCAGGTCGAGGGAATCGACGACCCGATTACCCTGGCCTGCGCGGCAACCGTGGCCGAGGATCGTATCGCCGTCGATTTCTCCGGCACCAGCGGCTGCGTCGCCGGCGGCATCAATGTGCCTTTCACCTTCACCATGTCGTACGCCCTCTATGCGCTGAAGTGCCTGATCGAGCCGGCGATCCCGAACAATTCCGGGGCCACCGCTCCCTTCGCCTTCACCGCGCCCGAGGGCTGCATCCTGAATGCCCTGCCGCCGTCTGCGACCGCGATCCGCAATGTCGTCGGCTGGCTGGTGGTGCCGCTCCTCTTCCGCGCCCTGGCACCGGCGCGCCCCATGTGGATCCAGGCCGATTCCGGCATGAACAGCGCGCTCAGCTTCCGCGGCCGCAACCGCTCCGGGCGCACGGTCACCACGCTCTACCTGTCGTCCGGCGGACTCGGCGCGAGCGACGTCGGCGACGGGGCACCAACGCGCTCGACTCCCGCCAATGTCGCCACCATCCCGATCGAAGTGTGGGAAGCCCTGACCGGCGTCACGGTCGAGGGCAAGCGGCTGCTGACGGATTCGGGCGGCCCCGGCAAGTGCCGCGGCGGGCTGGGACAGGACATTACGCTCCGCAACGACAGCACCCACCCTTACGTCCTCGACGTGCTCGGCTTCCGCACCGATTTCCCCGCGCGTGGTCTGGCCGACGGTCAGCCGGGCCGCCTGCGCGAGACCCATATCAATGGCCGGCTGATCCCGCCGAAGGGGCGCCACATCCTGGAGCCAGGCGATCGATTGCGCCGGCTGGAAGCCGGCGGGGGCGGCTTCGGTGAGGCAGCGGAGCGGCCCCTCGAAGCGGTGCTGGCCGACGTGCGGCAGGGCTATGTCAGCGTCGCGGGCGCGCGCCGCGATTACAGCGTCGAGGTCGATCTCGCATCCGGCACCGCACGGCGCTCCTGACGATTGCCCCGCCACGGGTCGTGCCCCGCATGGCCGAACAGCGCCGATTGCACTAACCTGGATCCGGGATCACTCAGGGGGTTGGCCGGCATGACCACCGACGCAAGGCACACCGTCCACGGCGCCTGCCCGCTCGACTGTCCCGATACCTGCAGCTGGCAGGTGACCGTCGAGAACGGCCAGGCCGTGGCACTGCACGGCACGCGCGACCACCCCTTCACGCGCGGCAACCTGTGCGTCAAGCTCAACCGCTATCTGGAACACACGCGCGCGCCGGACCGCCTGCTGTACCCGCTGCGCCGGGTCGGGAAGAAGGGCGCCGGGGCCTTCCAGCGCATCGGCTGGGACGAAGCGCTCGGCGAAATCGCGAGCCGCTTCAAGGACGTGGCGGCGACCCATGGCGGCGAGGCCATCTGGCCCTTCTTCGGCACCGGCCACATGGGCCACCTCCAGGGGATGCTGGGGTCGGGCTTCCGGCTGTGGAACGCCCTCGGCGCCTCCCAGCACCGCATGACCATCTGCGGGATCGCCGGCATCGCCGGCGCGAACCTCACCCTCGGGCAGACCACGGGCATGGACCCCGAGGACCTGCGCTTTGCCAAGCTCATCATCCTGTGGGGCTTCAACCCCCTCACCTCCAGCAATCATGTCTGGCGGTTCATTTCCGAGGCGCGCAAGGGTGGCGCCCGCCTGGTCGTCATCGATCCCATCCGCACCCGGAGCGCGGCGCAGGCGGACGAGCATATCGCCATCCTGCCGGGAACCGACGCCGCGCTCGCCCTCGGCCTGCTGAACGTGGTGGTCGGCATGGGTGCGGAGGACGCCGACTTCCTCGCCCGCCACACCAGCGGCTGGGACGAGTACCGGCGGCGCATCCTCGACTACCCGCCCGAGCGCGTGGCCGCGATCACCCGGGTACCGGTCGCTACCATCGTCGCGCTCGGGCGGCGGCTGGCGACCACGCGGCCGACCGCGATCCGCGCCTCCCAGGGAATGCAGCGCCACGCCGGCGGCGGCATGGCACTCCGCACCATCAGCACGATTCCGGCCGTGACCGGCGACACGCGCCACCTGGGCGGCGGCGTCATCTACACCACCGGCCAGTTGTTCACCGGCAGCGTCGCCGGGCTGCACCAGGGCGACCTGCCGCCGCCGACCACGCGCATACTCACCATGACGCGCCTGGGCGAGAACCTGCTCGCCCTCGACGATCCGCCGGTCAAGGCGCTGCTGATCTACGGCGCCAATCCGGCGGCCAGCTCGCCGCAGCAGGAAACGGTGCGGCGCGGCCTGGCGCGGGAGGACCTCTTCACCGTGGTCATCGAGAACTTCCCGACCGACACCGTCGATTACGCCGACATCGTGCTGCCGTCCACCATGCAGACGGAGCACGCCGACCTCCACAACGCGTATGGGCATCTCTACCTGCTGTGGAACCAGCCGGCGGTCGCGCCCCCCGGCGAGTGCCTGCCGCACACCGAGATTTTCCGGCGGCTGGCGCGCGCGCTCGGCCTGAACGAGCCCTGCCTCTATGACAGCGACGACGACCTGGCGCGGTCGTTCCTGGCCTCGCCGCATCCAGCGCTCGCCGGCATCACCCTCGAGGCGCTTAAGGAGCGGGGCTGGATGCGGCTCAACCTGCCGACGCCCTATGTCCCCTTCGCCGACGGCTTTCCGACCCCGTCGGGGAAGCTCGAATTCCACTCGGAGAAGGCCGCCGCCCTCGGCCTCGATCCCGTGCCGGGGTACACGCCGCCGGCCGAGGTTACCGACGCAGGCCTCGCCCTGCGCTATCCCCTCGCGCTGGTCGCGCCCGCGTCCCACTACTTCCTGAATACCATCTTCGCCAACATGCCGGAGATGCAGAGCCGAGCGGGACCGCCGCGCATTACCCTGAACCCCGAGGACGCCCGGGCGCGCGGCATCACGCAAGGGGACGTGATCCGCATCTTCAACGATCGTGGCGCGTTCGAGGCGACCGCCGAGATCGGCGACATCGTGCAGCCCGGCGTGGTGGCGGGCACCAAGGGGTACTGGCCCAAGCTCGTCGGCGAAAGGTCGAACCTGAATGCGACGGTGGCGGAGCGCGATTCCGACATGGGCGGCGGCGCCGTGTTCCACGATAACCGCGTCGAGGTGGAACGGCTGCGCCGGGCCGCGGTCACGTAAGGGACGATCCGCACCGCACATCCGACCGGATGCGCATCATGGGATTCCCTAGGATGGGCAATCCAGAACCGTTCGAGGTATACGCGATTCGGTATGCCACGGACCCGAATTGGCCGCGCTGGAAATCCTATGTCCATGACGAGGCACCCGAAGAACGCGTCCGCATGGATTTCTTCTCGTGGCTTGCAGTCAACCGCGCCGGCACCTTCGTCATTGACACCGGCTGCGCTGAGGGCCGGCTACGGGGAATGCACATCGAACCGTTGCGCGGCCCGCTCGCCACTCTCGATGCCCTCGGGGTTCGCGCGGAAAGTGTTGAAAATTTGATTCTCTCTCACCTCCACTTCGACCACACAGGGAACACAGATAAATTCCCGAGCGCGACAATTCATGTTCAGGAGAAGGAGCTTGCGTTCGCGACCGGTCCCTACATGAGATTTGAGTATTTCAGTCGCGCTTACTTCCCCGAGGACATCGCTCATGTCTTGCGCCAGGAGAAAAAAGGCAAAGTGCGCCAGCACAATGGCCGCTTTGAGTTCGCCCCCGGAATCTCCCTGCATCTGGTTGGCGGCCATACCATGGGGATGCAGGTGATCCGGATTTTCACCAAGCGCGGATGGATCACATTGGCATCGGACGCGCTGCACTATTACCGCGAAGTCGAGCTCGGCCGGCCCTGGTCGTCAAACGCGTTCAGCGTCGCTGACATGTTGGATGCGCATGACACCATCCGGTCGCCATCGGACAGCGCGGACCACATCATCCCCGCCCATGATCCGTTGGTGCTGAAGCGATATCCGGCCGTCTCCGCGGCGCTGAACGGACTGGCAGTCCGATTGCATGAGCCGCCGATGCCCCTGACCGACGCCTAGGCGCGTCGCGACAGCGCCCCTATCGGAAGCGCTCGATCAGTCGAGGGCGGGGCGCGCGGCACCGCACTCGTCGGCAGCCTGCTAACTCGTCGTCACCATGGCCACGGCCTCGATCTCGATCAGGAAGTCAGGATGGCCGAGAGCGGCCACCTGCACGCCGGTCGAGGCGGGCGGGTCCTGTTTGAAATATTGCAGCCGGACGGCGCGGGCCTCGCCCGCCCTGGCCATGTCGGTGACGTACATGGTCAGCTTGACCACGTCCTCCAGGCGCGCGCCGCCCGCCGCCAGCACCGCTCGGAGGTTGCGGATCACCTGATGGGTCTGGGCCGTCATGTCGCCTTTGCCGACCACGTTGCCACCCCGGTCGGCGGCGACCTGGCCGGACACGAAGATCGTATTACCGACCTTCACGCCCTGGCTGAAGAGCGGTCGCGATTCGCGGACCTCTTCCGACGCAAGGATCTCGGGCATGGCGGCCTCTCGCGGTGGCGTTGGCTGGCTAGGAAGATGCGACCCGGGGGGGGCCCGGAGCGTCAGCACCGGACCGGCCCGCGAACCCCGGTTCACCGAAGATCTCGCGGCGCAGCAGATCCGCGTCGCTCCGCGCGTCGATGCCATTTTCGGTGAGAAACACCTGGGCCGCCGCGATGGCCGCATCCACGTCGCCGCCAACCTTGTAGCGCTTGTAGTGGTCGACGTGGCCGCCGCCGAGCGCCGCCACCAACACGTCGGTGAAGTTCAATACCTGATAGTCATAACGACCTTCGGCCCCGGCGAGCTGACGATGGCAGCCGTGATAGACGGTGATGATCGCCTGGACCCCGGCCGCCGCAGCGTTCTCGGCGACCATGCGATGGATCTCGGCCTGCTGCGCGGGGTAATGCGCCACCCGGCTGCACTGATAGGCGAAATTGCGCCACTGGGGCACGTCCACCAACTCCAGCCCCGGCACCGCGCCCAGCACGACCTTCGCCGCCTCCATGACGCCGTCCACGCCGCCATGCTCGTGGAGCACCGCCCGCATCGGCTGCGGCGTCGTGAGGCGCGGGCGCAACTGGTCCACATGACGCGCGAGGAAGCGCGTCAGGTGCGTCATGTCGAATTGCGGCGCGGCGAATTCGTGGAACGTCTCGCCGTACTGGAGCTGGCAGGCGGGGCACCAGCTCAACACCTCGCGCGCCCCCATGGCCGCGAACCGCCCATAGGTGCCGCCGGCCATGCGCGCGTAGGGATCGAGCGCGCCGCTCTGGAACTGCAGAATACCGCAGCAATAGGTCGGGCCGCCGGCGACCGCATAGTCCAGGTCGAGGGCGTCGAGCACGTCCATGACGTTGAAGATGATGTGCGGTGTGCGCAGCACGTTGCAGCCGTAATAGAAGACCAGATCCACCGGCCGGTCACGGGGTGGTGCGAGCAGCCGCTCAATCTCGCCGGCACGCGCCTGCATTCCCAGCAGCAGCCGGATCGCCTGCGACATGGTGCGGAATTGCTGGCTGGAGCGGGCGTGCCGCTCCGACTCCGGCTCGGTCATGGTCTTGACTTTGGCGCGCGCGATCGTGATCCACTGCCGCACGTTGATGCCCTCGGGGCAGGCCGGGTTGCAGACGCCGCACTGATTGCACGCCTCCAGCCAGCGCCGGCCGAGCGCCGCCGGAATTTCGCCCCGCGATGCGGCGCGCGGACCCTCGACCAGATCAGCCAGTGCCGCCCCGGCGAGATTGGCTGCCGGCAGGACGGGACAGACCTCGGCGCATCGGCCGCAAGTGGTGCAGCGATCCAGCATTGCCGCCGCCTGCGCATCCAGGTATTCGGCATAAGACGGCATGGGTACCTCCCTCGCACCGCGTTCTGATTCGTCGTGCGGCCAGCCAATGGCGTGATACTAGGTCGCGGGTTCGTGCGCGCGCAACCAAACGCGAACCGCGGCGGGCACCGTGGATTGGGCCGCCAGCGCGGCTCTTGTCTCGGGGATCACCGCGAGGCGGCGATGGCCAGAATCCTTGCGCCAGGATTCCCCACCGCTGATAATGTCTTCATTCCCCATTGAGGATGATCCTATGAATATTTCGATGTACCAGGTGACCGTGCCGCGCTTCGTCACGATCCTCGGCAATCTGATCGGCATACTCGACAAAGCGCAGGCCCATGTCGATGCGAAGAAAATCGACTCTGAAGCGCTGACGACCTATCGCCTGTTCCCAGACATGCTGCCCATGACCAAGCAGGTTCAGATCGCCTGCGATGCGGCCAAGGGCGCCGTGGCCCGCTTGGCCGGGATGGAAATCCCGATGTACGAAGACAACGAGAAGACTCTGGCTGATCTGAAGGCGCGCATCACCAAGACCATCGCCTTCATCCAGACGGTGGCGCCCGCCAAGATCGACGGCACCGAGGACAAAGAAATCGTAATCAAGCGTGCCGACAAGGAAGTCCGCTACAAGGGCATGCAATTTCTCCTTGGCAATGCCCTACCGAATTTTTATTTTCATGTCACGACCACCTACAACATCTTGCGTCACAACGGCGTCGAGATCGGCAAGCGGGACTATCTCGGCAATCCCTAGATAGCCCCCCTGGCAGGCAGCCAAGCAGTCCGCACGCCGGAAGTGGCCGGTATTCGGATCATCGTCGGCATTGGCGGCATATCGACCATCACGGAATCACCCATCGCGAGGAAATGCTCGCACAACTGGAGACACTCATGGCCAAAGGACAAAAGAGATCCAACCGCGAAGCCAAGAAGCCAAAGAAGACATTGGCTGAGCGGGCGGCGAAGACGACTGCAGCGGCGACCGTAATGGCCGCTCCCGGCAAACCCATGAAAGATGCGAAAAAGAAGCGCTAGGGTAGGCCGGTGACGTGAGCGCCATCGTTCGGACGGTGTGGCGGCGGGCATGGTAAGCCGCCGCAGAACACCGGTCGGCGCAGCGCTCGGGGCAGAGGCGCCGACACGGACCTGGAACAATTGAAAATTATTATGATACTACAATGACTTAAGTGATGGCGGCGCACGCAGTTCCGAGCGAACCGGTCTCCGCTCGGTTCCCTGTTTATCAGGGAAGATACGGGGAATTTTGCGTCGAGACGGCCCCCGGTCCTGGCTGGTATGGCCGTAAGGGCCAAGGGAAACGGCATTTTTTGGATGTTTCCCCGCTTGGAACATCAGGGAAAATTCGGGGCGGAGCAGGGAAAAGAACCGGCCCAACAGGGAAGCCGAATTCGTGTCAGACTATACTATTACGGCTCAGCGTATGAGCTACTCCCCAAAAATCGGACAGTGACGGAAGCTACAGAGTAGGTGTCTGCTGATCCTCAACGAGAGGAGATCAGCGATGACGACACGGAAGCAGCACAAGCCCGAGTTCAAGGCGCGGGTTGCGCTGGAAGCCCTGAAGGGCGAGCAGACGGTGGCCGAGCTGGCGAGCCGGTTCGACGTCCACCCGACGATGATCCATCAATGGAAGAAGGCGTTGCTCGAAGGGGCGGCGGACATCTTCGAGCGTGGCCGCCGGCCGGCCGAGCCGGAGGCGGATGCGGCCCAGGTTAAGGATTTGCACGCCAAGATCGG
>SHWA01000065.1 GCA_009693995.1 Alphaproteobacteria bacterium
CCCGGTGAGCGATGTCACCCAGACACCCGGCGCCCGGCATCCGATGCTGCGAACCCACCCGGCGACGGGTCGCACCGCGCTGTTCCTGGGCCGGCGGCAGAACAGCTACGTCCTCGGGCTCCCGGTCGCCGAGAGTGAAGCGCTGCTGGACGAAGTCTGGGCGCACGCGACCCGCGACGAGAACACCTGGCACCATTCCTGGCGGCCGGGCGACCTGGTGATCTGGGACAACCGCTGCGCCATGCATCATCGCAACGCGTTCGACACCGCGACCCGCCGCTTCATGCTACGCACCCAGGTGAAGGGCGACCGTCCCTACCTTGCCGCGACGTGAGGACTGTGCCGCTGCGGGTCGCGCAAGATACTGGCAAAATCGCCGCGACCGCGCGACGATCTCCGACAGTCGCAAATTATCTGGCAATGGCGAGCGGCTAACGTAGGTGGCGTGAGTCGCCGATGGCACGAGTCCGCACGCTGTCGTCAGATACGGCCGGCAGTGCTGCGTGCGGTCCCTCGCCACCAGTTCGTAACCCGGCCTGACCCAGAGAATTGCGAGAAGTACCGATGCTCCCGTGCACGACCGACCGCGCGGCGCGGCTGGGCCGCAGCCCGATCGACCATGCCGATTCGCTACTCCGAGCAGAGGATGACACGGCTGGCTCTGGGCTGGGCGTCGGCGACTTTGGCGCCCGCTGCCGCCGCCGATCTGGTCGAGCCCTTCCAGCCCCGCCTGAACGATCGTGAACGCGCGCTCGCCAGCGAAATTCTACGAGCGTTCCTGGTCGACATCGAACAGCAGCTGACCCGTGCCGCCCGTGCGATCCTGGGCGCTGCCTGGCTGGAGCCGCAGCCAGAAGACGTGCCGGCCGAGGCCGCGCAACAGGGTACCGAGCAACCTCGACTCTTTCGGCACCCGGCTGCGATCCCGGCGGGTTTGGTCGCCGCGGTCCGAGCCCGGGCAACAGAGCACGGCCTGACCGAGCGGCTCAGCCGCCGACCGCCAGGGGATCCGGCCGGCATCGCGCTCGAGCGGCTACTCGGGCGCAATGATCCGCAACTTTCCGTCGCAGTGATCGAATACATGCTGGACCAATCGAAACGGATGGGGCATCTCGGTCGCCCTGCGCTTCGCGCCCACGAGGCCGGCGCCGATGCGGTCCGCGCCACCATCTGGACTACGGCAGCGATACTCCGCCAGGCGATCATCGGCACGGTCGTGATCGATCCGACCCACCTCGACGGCGCCCTCGATCGGGCCGCGCACCAGACCATCTCGGCGTCCGTGCTCGCGGCTCCCGTGTCGTCGGCGCCGTCCATGGTCCTCGCCGAGCAGATCCAACGTATGGGAGCCCTGACCCCGGATCATCTGCTGGAGATTTTGACCGAAGGCGAAGTTGCGCTGTTCCTCGCTTGCCTGGCTCTAATGTCCAAGGTTGCCCCCCCCGGTTCTCACCCAACTGGTGTTCGCCGCAGAGCCCGCCGCGCTAGCGACCCTTGCCCGGTCGCTCGGCCTCGAATCCCGGTTGACGAACCGACTGATCACCGTTCTCGGCAGCGCCGGCCGGATCTTTCATCCCTCGACCGAGGCCGCCGCGCGGGAGGCTGTCCGCTGGCATCAGGAGATCAGCGACGCCGCTGCGGCACAAGCGCTGCACCTATGGCAACGCTCCCGACTACATCGCTGCGATCGCCCGCCTGGGCGGCCGCTAAGGCTACTGGGGGGAGCCGATTGCTCGCACCGGTCCGGGCTCGACGACGAACTCCACGGGCGTGGTCGTGACCACGTCGCACAGCGCTTGTCGAATATCCGCGTTCAAGCGGCGTTCACGCCCCAGCCTCGGCGAGGGCCGCGTCCACGGCTCCCCCCAGTCGGTCCACGATCGGCGCCAATTCGTCCTCGGTCACGGTAAAGGGCGGTGCCAGCACGATGTGGTCGCCGCGCCGACCGTCGGCGGTGCCGCCGCCGGGATAGGTCATCAGTCCGCGCGCCATGCCCTGCTGCTTGACCTTGACGTGGAGTTTGAGTGCCGGGTCGAAGGGTTCCTTGCTGCCGCGGTCGGCCACCAGCTCGATGCCGATGAAGAGGCCGCGGCCGCGGATGTCACCGACGAAGGGATGGTTGCCGAACCGCGCCCGCAGCATATCCATCAGGGTCGCGCCCTGGCGGCGAACATTGGCCAGCAGATACTGGTCGCGGATCACGTCCTGCACGGCGAGGGCCGCAGCACAACCGACCGCGTGCCCCATGTAGGTGTGTCCCTGCATCAGGCTGCGGCTGCCGGCGGCGATGAAGGCGGCGACCGTCTCCGCACCAAGGGCCAGGATTTCGGCCTCGAGCGCATCCGCCGCCCGTCGGCCATAGGCTGCGTCGGACTCGCCCTGAGCCTGGTGGCGATAGGGGAAGCAGGGCGCGATCAGGTGGCCATCGCCGACCACGTTGCCATAGAGCGCCCGGCGCCAGCTGCCGCCGATGGACAGCGCGGCGAGCGTATTGCCGTGATAGCTCTGCCGGCGGGCGATGATGCGGCGGCGGCCCGGCTCGCCGCGCTCGATGTGATACTGGAGCGCGAGCTTGACGGCGCCCTCGACCGCCTCGGGCCCGCCGCTCATGTAGAGCACATGGGTAAGGCCGGCCGGTGCATCGGCGATCAAGCGGTCGGAGAGGGCCTCCATCGCACCCGTGGTGAAGAACGAGGTGTGGGCGTAGGCGAGTTCCGCCGCCTGGCGCTGAATGGCGGCGACCACGCGCGGATGGCCCATGGCCGAGACACGAGACCGCCGGCCCGCCCGAGGCATCGATGTAGCGCTTCCCAGTGGCATCGATCAGGTAGATGCCCTCGCCGCGAACGGCAAGGGGTGGAACCACGCCGATCTGGCGGTGCAAGGTGCGGCTCATGCGCGCGGCTCTCCGGTGCTGGTGCGCGCCGACCTTAGCGCCGCCCACACCGACACAGAACCGGCGCTCAGCCCTGGGTGATGGGAATGTGGCCAGGCTCGGCCGCCACGCGCGCGAGCCAGGTCCGCACCTGACCGAAGGGCGCGAGGTCGAAGTCGCCTTCGGCAGCGACATGGGTGTAGGCGTAGAGGGCGACATCGGCGATGGTGCAGCGATCGGCGACGAAGAACCGCCGGCCTGTCAGATGTCGCTCCATCACGCCGCGGGCGGCCACCCCGCCGGGGTGCTTCTCGGTCAGCGCCCGGCGCCGGTCCGCGGTCATCTCCTGGTGCTGCAGCCAGAAGCGCGACGTGGCGATGTAGGGCTCGTGACTGTATTGCTCGAAGAACGTCCATTGCAGAACCTACGCCCTCTGCAGGCGGTCGTCGGGCAGGAACGGCGTCCCCTCCGCGAGGTACCATAGAATCGCGTTCGACTCGGCGAGATGGGTGCCATCCGGCAGCTCCAGCACCGGAATGCGCCCGTTCGGGTTGCGCGCCAGGAACTCGGGCGTCCGCGTCTCACCCCGCAGGATGTCGCGCTTGACCCACCGAAACGGTATGCCGAGGCGCGTCAGCAGCAGGCGGACCTTGTAGCCGTTGCCCGACGGCAGGTAGTCGTAGAGCGTGTGCATGGGCCTTCCCCGACCCCAGGTTTCAGCGGCCACGAAACGCGGGCTTGCGCTTCTCCATGAACGCCCGCCGGCCCTCGGTGTAGTCGGCGCTGGCGAAGCAATCGGCGACCATGCGGTCGCAGGCGGCGACGTCGCGCTCGGCGGGATCCTTCATCAATTCGACCATCGCCCGCTTTACGGCGGCGATGGTGAGCGGCGCGTTGGCGACGATGGTCTCGATGTAGCCGTCGACGAAGGCATCCAACTCCGCGACCGGCACCACGCGGTTGGCGAGGCCCATGCGCTCCGCCTCGGCGGCGCTGAACTGGCGCGCGGTATAGAAGATCTCCTTGGTGTAGGCGGGGCCGACCACGTCCGCCAGGCGGCGCACGCCGTCGATGCCGTAGCCGAGGCCGAGCTTCGCCGCCGGCACGCCGAAGCGCGCATCCTCGGCCACGATCCTGAGATCGCAGCAGACAGCGAGACCGACGCCGCCGCCGATGCAGTAGCCGCGAATCTTGGCGATCGTCGGCTTGGACGCATTGGCGAGCGCGGCGAAGGCGCGGTCGGTGGCGGCACCGTAACGCTCGACCGCGCCCTCGGAGGCGCGCTCGGACTCGAAACGCGAGATGTCGGCGCCGGCGACGAAGGCCTTCTCGCCCGCCCCGGTGACGACGATGACCCGGATGCCATCGTCATGCACGAAATCCTCGATGATGGCGGCTGCCGCCTCCCACATCTCGAGCGAGACCGCGTTGTGCCGTGCGGGATTGTTGAAGATCATCCAGCCGGCCCCGCCCGCTTTGCGCGCGATCATCTTGTCGGTGGCGAGCTGCATGGTGCGAACTCCGCTGTTGGGGCAGGGCCGCGGGTCAGATCACGCCACGACGCCGCAGATCGGCGCGCGCTGCGGCATCAAAACCGATCTCGCCAAGCAGTTCGTCGGTGTGCTCGCCATAAGCCGGCGGTGGCGCGGCGAGCCGGCTCGGCGTGCGGCTGAGCTGCACCGGCTGGCCGATGATTGCGATCTCGCCGAGCGCCGGCGAGTTCACGCTTTGAGCCATGCCGAGGTGGCGCACCTGGGGATCGGCGAACACCTGGTCGATGCGGTTGATCGGCCCGCACGGCACCCCCGCCTGGTTCATGCGCTCGATCCACTCCGCGCTGGTGCCCGTGCGGGTCGCCGCGTTGATCACTGCTGAGAGCGCGTCGCGGTGGTCCGAACGCGCCTTGGTGGTCGCGAAGCGGGGATCGGCGGCGAGTTCCGGCTGGCCCAAGGCATCGCAGAAGCGGATCCAGATCGCCGTGCCGGCGACGCCCAGGTTGATGTGGCCGTCGGCGGTCTCGAACACGCCGGTCGGGATGCTGGTCGGATGGTTATTGCCGGCCTGGCCCGCCACCTCGCCCTTCATCAGCCAGCGGGCCGCCTGGAAATCGAGCATGAAAATCTGCGCTTGCAGCAGCGAGGACTGCACCCATTGCCCCTCCCCCGACACCTCACGCTCCAGCAGGGCGACCAGGATGCCGAAGGCCGTGAAGACACCGGAGGCGAGGTCGGCGATCGGGATGCCGACCCGGACCGGACCCTGGCCGGGCAGGCCCGTGATCGACATCAGGCCGCCCATGCCTTGGGCGATCTGATCGAACCCGGGACGCTCGCGGTACGGTCCGTCCTGGCCGAAGCCCGAAATGCTGGCGTAGACCAGGCGCGGGTTGAGCTTGCGCAGGTCCTGGTAGGCAATGCCGAGACGGTCCTTCACGTCGGGGCGGTAGTTCTCGACCAGGACGTCCGCGCGCTGCGCCAACGTCTTCAGAATCGCACACCCCTCTGGCGCCTTCAGGTTGAGGGTCATGCTGCGCTTGTTGCGGTGCAGATTCTGGAAGTCCGGGCCCTCACGTGGCCCACCCAGGTCGCTCGCCCCACCGATACTCTCAGGGGATTCGATCTTGATCACGTTGGCGCCCCAGTCGGCAAGCTGGCGCACGCAAGTCGGGCCAGCGCGCACGCGGGTGAGATCGAGCACCGTGAAGCGGGCGAGTGCAGTTGAGGCGGGCTGGTGGGGCATGGGTCAGCCTTTGCTCTGGCGGCAGGCTTTGGAGCCTAGGCCATAGACCGATAAACGTGCAGCCGGATTTTGCACGGCGTGCTCGCGGTCGCCGCGAACGCAATCCGTCGCCTCTGGAGCGGCGCGGACGGGGCCAATACAAGGCGATGACCGGTAACTGGTTCCCTTGGCCGCGCGGCGACCTCGCTGTGACGAGCGCAGGAGGTTCCGAATGGAAGATGCCCCACCGGGCATAGTCCCGTGGCCCCGCCACGGCGCGGGGCCACGGCCCGGGCACTGAATGGAAGAGATCTTCCCGGACGGCCCGGGCGCCAAACCAACTGACCGACCGCGTGAGGGCGAGACCAGCAAGACTTGAGTCTCAGGGCCTCGCAAGATCGCCCGACTGATGTCGGGTAGGCCATCAATGGCCATTCCGGGAACCCCGCCACGCGACGCGTCGGCGGGGTTTCTCTTTGGCGCGCGGGACAGTCGCTGTCGTTCGGACGCTGCACTGCGGATCCCGGCTCATGGCGCCTCCTTATCGATTGCAGTACCGCCAAGAAATAGATTCAAACTGATTACAATATTGATCTGATATTGCTTTGATTAATATTTGTCAGGAACGACTGTTTTACTTTTTACACTCATGCTACCGAATGAATTGGAGTACATGTCCAATGAAACGGGTGGTGTTATATTATGCGGTTGGTTCGCTCCTGACCCTCGGTTGGCAGGTGGTCGCCTACGACATGGTCGAGGCGTGCAGCTTCAATCCGGCGCCCTGCCCGAGCCGCGTGCTCGCCTCCGGCGTGAACGCGGCGCTCTGGCCCGCCTATGTGGTCATGCGCACGCAATAGGTCGGCGAACGTGGTGCGTCCGGTGCGCAAGGGGGCGCACCACCGTCGGCGCGGCCGGCCGGGCGCGGCAATGCCGTGCCCGGCCCGCCGTTGCCGGAACTATTGCCGGAACTATTGCCGGAACTATTGCCGGAACAATCGCCGGATCAGATCGTCGGCCCGAACCGGCTGATGGCGGTCTCGCGCTGACCGAGCACTTCCGAAGTGGTCAGCGAGCCCGAGGCGACGCCGATCACGAACTCGTAAAGGCGGTCGCCGAGCTCGGTGATGGTCTTGCCCTTCTCCAGCACGTCCGACACGTCGAAATCGACGTTGTCGGTAAAAGTGCGTGCCGTGTTGGTGTTGCCGGTGACCTTGATGGTCGGAGACACCATGTTGCCGATGGTATTGCCGACGCCGGTTGCGAACATGATCATCTGGCAGCCACCGGCGGCGAGCCCGGTCATGGATTCGACCGCCGGCGCAGGGGTCGCCATGAAGTGGAGTCCGGCACGGCTGGGCGCCTCGCTGTAGTCGAGGACGCCGACGAGGGGGCGGGTGCCGGCCTTGATCATGGCGCCGAGGGCCTTTTCCTCGATCGTAGTCAGCCCGCCGCGGATGTTGTCCGGCACCGGGTTGGCGCCACGGATGTCGACACCCTGCTTCATCGCCTCGGCCTCGTGACCGCGCACCCGGTCGAGAAACGCCTTCTTCACGCCGGCGTCGATCGCACGGGCGGCGAACAAATCCTCCGCCCCGAGAAACTCGGCCGTTTCCGAGATGATGATCCGCCCGCCCAGGTCGATGATGCGGTCGGCGACCCGCCCGACGCAGGGATTGCCGGCGAGGCCGGACGTCGTGTCCGATCCGCCACACTCGACGCCGATGGTGAGCAGCGACTCAGGCAACGCGATGCGCCGCTCGTGGGAGGCCGCGATCGCCAGCTTGGCGGCCTTGCGCATGCCTTCGGCCGTGGCGGTCACGGTCGAGCCCAGGTCCTGGATGATGATGGTCTCGACCGGCTTGCCGCTGTTGCGAATGCGGCCGGCGACCTCTTCGGTCGACGTCCGCTCCAGCCCGACCACGATCACGGCGTGCAGGTTCGCGTTACGGCCCATGCCGCCGAGGGTGTCGTAACTGATCTTGAGGTCCTTGCCGTACTGGCCGCGGACGAACAGCGTGGTGATCGGGATGGTGCCGGCAACCGCGTCGCAAATGGCGCGGGTCACGGGATTGCAGTTGTCCATCACCGACATCACGCCGACCCAGTTGCGGATGCCGGCGGAGCCGTCGGAGCGCTGGTAGCCGAGGAAGCTCATGCCCTACTCCTTCTTGGCTCTGTCGCCGCGGCCCCGCTGGGACTCGACGTTGTGGACGTGCACATGCTCGCCGATCGCGACATCGGCCGTGACATTGCCGATGACCTGACCGTACTTGATCACCGGCCCGCCCTTCTTGATCGCCGCGATCGCCACCTTGTGGCCGAAGGGCAGCGCCGCCGCGAGCTTGACCTGCCCTGCCTTCTCGCCCTGCAGCTTGCAACTGCCACCAGCTTCGCCGGTGTCGATCAGGGTCGCCACGTTGTCGTTGGAATGCAGCACGATGCCGCGAATCACGGCTTCCTCCCTCGCAATTTCTGTTGGTGCGCGCACGTCTGATCCCGCACGTTCGGGCATGGTAGCGCCCCCACCCCACCCGAACAACCCTGCGCAGCCGGCTTGAACCCTCCTCAGCGATGCGGCACAGTTCGTAAGCATGCTTACTTTAAGCATGCTCGGCATAGGCCCGCGTCGGCCGCGAGGAGAAAGGCGTCATGCGCTTCATCTGGTTCCATCTGATGCCGTGGCCACATCTGCCCGACGATTTCCGCGAGACCTACCGCTCGGTCTGGGTGGACATTCCGAGCCGGCTCTACGATCCCGTGCGGGGCGTCGGCATCTACAACACCTATCTCGACCAGCTCGAATACGCCGAGACCCTCGGCTTCGACGGCCTTGGCGTGAACGAACATCACGGCAACGCCTACGGCATGATGCCCTCGCCCAACCTGATGGCGGCCGCCCTGGCGCGTCGCACGTCGCGGGCGGCGATCGTGGTGATGGGCGATTCGATCGCGCTCTACAACCCGCCGATCCGCGTCGCCGAGGAGATGGCGATGATCGACGTTCTGTGCGGCGGACGCATGATCGCGGGCTTTCCCGTCGGCACGTCCCAGGACACCAACTTCGCCTATTCCACCGTGCCGGCGCTGACGCGCGAGAAATACGCCGAGGCGCACCAGCTCATCATGCGCGCCTGGGCGGCGGACGAGCCGTTCGCCTTCAACGGCCGTTACACCAAGATGCGCTACGTGAACTGCTGGCCGAAGCCGTTGCAGAAGCCCCACCCGCCGATCTTCATTCCCGGCGGCGGTTCGATCGAGACTTACGACTTCTGCCTCGAGCACGAGTACAACTACTCCTACCTCAGCTACACCGGCTATACCCGGGCGCGCGCGCTGATGGACGGGTTCTGGGCGCGAGTGGCCGAGAAGGGCAAGGACGACAGCCCCTACCGCGCCAGCTTCGCCCAGGTGATCTGCGTCGGCGCCACCGACCAGGAGGCGGAGCGGCTCTACTCCGAGCATGTCAGCTACTTCTACAACCGCTGCCTGCACGTCTATCCGCCCTTCTTCGACGCGCCCGGCTACCGCACCGTCAAGACCCTGCAGGCGGGCATGATCACGCAACTCACCCAGGCCCGGCACAAGGAGCTGCCGACGCTCGCGTGGAAGGACCTGATCGAGCGCGGCTACATCATCGCCGGCAGCCCGGCCACGGTGCGGGAGCGCATGGAGGACCTGATCAAGACGCTGCGCGTCGGCCAGATCTATTGCCTGCTCCATCTCGGCAACATGCCAGACGACAAGGTACGCTATTCCAGCAAGCTGTTCGCCGAGCAGGTGATCCCGCACCTGCGCAGCATCTGGCCCGCGTATCGCAACGACGACCGCTTCTGGTGCCGGCCGCCGGCACCGGTGGTCGCACCGGTTCGCGTCGCCTCTGTCGGGGGCGAATGATGGAATCGCGCCTGATCCAGGCCGGGCGGGCGAAGGTCCGCGTCTATGAGACGGGGGCGGGTACCCCGCTCCTCTTCCTGCACGGCACCCATGGCATCCTGCCCAACGACTCTTTCCTTGCGGCGCTCGCGCAGCGCTACCGGGTCTATGCCCCCTGCCTGCCGGGCTACGAGGACTCCGATGATGCGGGTGCGCTCCGCGAGATGCTCGATTTTACCTTGCATGGGCTCGACCTGATCGAGGCGCTCGGGCTCCGGCGGCCGTTCCTGGTCGGGCATTCGCTCGGCGGCATGATCGCCGCGGAGATGGCGGCGGTGGCCGCCAACGACATCGACCGGCTGGCCCTCATCGCCCCGCACGGCCTCTGGCTCGACTCGCATCCGGTGCCGGACCTGTTTGCTGCGCTGCCCTTCGATCTGCCCGGTCTCTTCTTCCACGATGTCGCGCTCGGCACCCGTCTGCTGACCGACGGGCTCGACCTGGAGGACCCGAAGTTCCTGGCGGATTTCATGGTGACGCGCGCGCGCCGCTTAGGCACGGCGGGCAAGATTCTCTTTGCCATTCCCGACCGCGGGTTCGCCGAGCGCGCCTATCGGGTGAAGGCGAAGACGGTGGTGGTCTGGGGCGAAGCCGACCGGATGATGCCCCCGGCCTATGGCGAGGCGTACCTGCGCCTGCTGCCCGCGGCGCGGCTGGTGCGGGTGCCGGCGGCCGGGCACATGGTCACGCACGAGCAGCCGGACGTGGTGGTCGCCGCGCTCGCTGCGCTCGACTGAGACCGCGTCGGCGCGGCGTGGCCCGGGCCGCGCAAGCGCGGTATGCTCTCCGCACCCAGTCATGAGCGGTGGGGAGCGGCCGATGACAAGGGCGGATGCGGCGTTCGAGCGGTTGTGCGAACTGTTGCAGTCCGCGCGACGGATCGCGGTCTTCACCGGCGCCGGCGTCAGCACCGAGTCCGGCATTCCCGACTTCCGCAGCCCCGGCGGCATCTGGTCGCGCTACCGCATCGTGCAGTTCCAGGAGTTCCTGGATTCCGCCGACGCGCGCCGCGAGTACTGGCAGCGGCGCTTCGCCAGCGACGCCGTCGTACAGGGCGCCCGGCCCAATCGCGGCCACCGCGCCATCGCCCAGCTGGTCGCCGACGGCAAGGCCCACGCCGTCATCACCCAGAATGTGGACGGGCTGCATCAGAAGTCGGGCATCGCCGACGACCGCATCATCCAGTTGCACGGCAACGCCACGTACGCCCACTGCCTCGATTGTGCCGCCCGGTACGAGCTCGCCCCCATCAAGCAGGCGTTCCTGGACCGCGGCACCCTCCCCACCTGCCGGCGCTGCAACGGCCTGGTGAAGACGGCGACCGTCTCCTTTGGCGAAGCGATGCCGGCCGACGCGATGCGCCGGGCCGAGGCCGCGACCCTTGCGGCGGACCTGTTCCTCGTGGTCGGCTCGTCGCTGGTGGTCTATCCTGCGGCAGGCTTCCCGCTGCTGGCGAAGCGGAACGGGGCCCGGCTCGTGATCCTCACCCGCGACCCGACCGCCCAGGACCCTTATGCCGATCTGGTGCTGAATGCCGAGATCGGCCCGACCCTCGGCGCCGCGGTCGGCATCCAGGCCGACCCGCCGCCGATCGCTCTCGACCCGACCCTCGGCCCCGGCACCCAGATCCCTTGATGCCGATCAGGGTCAGCCCGTCAGCCAACGCGCGAAGCTGAGCCAGGCGTCCGTCCCCGCCATGAATAACTGCAGGGGCTGCGAGGCCAGGATCAAGAGACCGCCCCATATGTAGGCCGGGTGCACGCGCCCCCGCGTGATTAGGTCGTAAGCCACGCCGGCCAGAATGAACAGGTCGGCAATCGCGAAGAACACCGGCGGGATGGGAGCGACCGGCAGCGGCAGGCGAGCGATGGCAGCACCGAGAATGGCGATCGTCGCCAGGATCATCAGGCGCTTATGCGCCTCGCTGTTGCCGCGGAGATAAAGCGCGGCGCCCACCAGGATCGTGAATAGAACAATGGCGGTGAACGGGATGACCAGGAATGACAGCGAGGGCGGGGCACCGGGCGGAGCCACGCCGCGCGCGGCGGCGGAAATCGCGGTCATGAGCCCGACAACGATCACCGCCAACGCGAGAACCGCGCCGAAGACTCCCAGGCGGCGATGGAGGTCCACGCGGCCCTTGGCCACCAGGGTGGCCTGCGTGACCACCAACGCGATCCAGGCCGTGAAGACGAAACAATGCACGGTGACCAGCAAGCTCAGCGGCGGCGCGCCGAGGAAGGGCTTCAGATAGAAGGTCGGCGTAAAGCCGACCAACACCGTGACAGCGAAGGCGATCGCCATTCCGGAGTAAAACTTGCGATCGGTCATTCGGTTGGGCACCGTCCTAGGCTTCGGCATGGCGTCATGCTCCAAGTAAGACGCTCGGGTGAACGGTCGGCGCAAGCTATACCGAAAAATCCGGCCGCTTCCAGGGAATGCAGACCTAGAGATCGATGCGATGGCGAGCGATCGCCCGCTCCCACTTGGTGTCGTTCCTGCGGTCGAACACCAGCACCGCGTCCGCCGGCACCACCACCCAGGAATTCTCGCTGAGCTCCTGCTCCAACTGACCGGGCGCCCAGCCGGCATAGCCGAGCAGGACCAGCACCCGGGTCGGGGCCTGGCCCTCCGCGAACCGCGTCAGGACCGATGGGTCGGGGGAGAGCGCCAGGTCGGCGGCGAACGCATACGAGTGCGGCCCGAGATAGTCGACCGAGTGCAGGAAGAAGGGCCGTTCGATCTCGACCGGTCCGCCGAAGTGGACCGGCGCCTCTCCGGCCGCCTTGCCGGGAACCAGGCCGAAGCCGCGCATGACCTGACTCAAGGGGCGCACGGCCATCACGCGGTTGACCACCAGGCCGAAGGCCCCGGCCCGGTCGTGGCGTACAATCAAGATCACGGTTTTCACGAACCGTGGATCGCTCATCTCGCGGCTGGCGACCAGGAATTGCCCGGCGAGCGAGCGGGCATCTCCGGCCAATGGCGCGGCACCGCCCGGGGCCAACAGCAGGCAGGCAATCGTCAAAGCCCGTGCGAATTCGGCGAGGCGCATGCAACGGGGCCGCCGATTTCCGTTATGGTTCGGCAAGCATACACGAGGCCGGCCGCGGGTGCTGCCGCCGCTGCCGGGCGCCAGCAGGGAGTCCCGGTGCGATGCCATCCTCGCGGCCAGCCTCGCCGATCCGCCGCCGCCTGTTGAAGGGGGCCGGGCTCGGGCTCATTTTTGCCGGCAGCGCCCTCGCCTGGCGCAGTTACCGCAATGGCGTCTTTGCCGGCGCCGGCGGTCCCGCCTTCGCCTCCTGGAGAGAGTTCCCACCACGGCAGCCCGTGGGCATGCGCCCGATCGTGCAGGCCGCGGTGCTCGCCGCCAACCCGCACAACACCCAGCCGTGGGGGTTCGACGTCACCAGCGACTACATCGACGTCTACGCCGACCACGGACGTGCCCTCGGTCCGATCGACCCGTTCCTGCGCGAGCTGTTCATCGGTCTCGGCTGCGCCATCGAGAACATGGTGATCGCGGCCACCGCCTTCGGATTGGCGCCGCAGGTCGTGGTGGCGCCCGGCCCCCTCGCCGCCCCTCCCGCCGGTGAGCGCTACGGACTCGTCGCGCGCATCCTGCTCGGCCTCGGAGAGGTCGGCACGCCGCCCCTCCTGGCAGCGATCGCCCGCCGTCATACCAACCGCGGACCCTATGACCCGGGTCGCGCATTGCCGCTGGCGACCGTGACCGCCTGGTCGCGTCTGGACGAGGATCTCGATGCCGCGGTCGTCTTGGTAACCAGCGCGGCCGAGCGGGCACGGCTCGGACATGTGGTCCTGAGCGCGACCCGCGCCTTCGTCGCCGATGCCGACCTGGTGGACGCCAGCCACCGCTGGCTGCGCACCGACTGGGGGGCCGTCCAGGCCTACCGCGACGGGTTGACCATCGACGGGCTGGGACTGTCGTTCCCGGTCACGACCGCGGCGATGCTGCTACCGGCACCATCGGTGGAACAGGCAAATCACGCCTGGTTGGAGGCAACCGAGCAAGTCCATCTGGCAACCGCTGCCGCCTTGGGCGCCATCACTGTCGCCGATCCCTACGATCGCGCCCAGACCATCGCCGCAGGCCGCTTGTGGCAACGGATTCATCTGTCGGCGACCCTCGAGGGGATCGCCCTGCAGCCACTCAATCAGCCAGTCGAGATGGTCGATCGCGAGCGGGCGCTCGGCCGTGGCGACACGGCTGTTCGGGCCATCGCCAACGTGCTCGATCTCGGCGGCCGCCGGCCGACCCTGATCTTTCGCGCCGGCTATCCCCTCCGCGCTGCGCGCCCGAGCCCGCGCCGTGACGTCGAGGACGTGATCCTGCCGCGGCGCAGTCTCTGAGGCGGCGTCAGATCACCGCGACGGGGCGCACCGGACAGCCGGTCGCGCCCTTGAACTTGACCGGCAGCATGACGCAGCAGAAGGACGCGAGACCAGCCTTCACCACTTCGTCGAGCAGCAGGTTCTCGATCAGATAGACGCCGTTCTCGACCAGGGTGTGCTGGTGTACCGGCATGGTCTTGGTCTTGTCGGGGTTCGGCATGACCTCGACCGCCATGGAATCGGCGCCGATGGCGACCACGCCCTGCGCGGTCAGCCAGGCCGCGGCTTCCACGTCGATGCCGGGCTCGGTCGCGACGTAGCGCGCATTGTCGACCATGAACAGCTTGCCCCAGCCGGTATGGATCATGACCATGTCGCCGGGCTCGATCGCGACCCGCGCCTTCTCCGCAGCGCGCTTCAGGTCGGCGCGGCTGACCACCCGCCCACCTTGCAGGTGGTCGCCGCCGTCGAGGCCGGAGACGTCGAGACAGACGGCGCGCGTGATCATCGGCGGACAATGCTCGATACCAAGTTGCGCCAGGCCCCAGTCGGTGAGCACCTCGTCGGTGGTCAACCCGCCGTACATGCGCTTGCCGATGGTGAAGTGGCCGAGGGCGTCGATGTGGGTGCCGACGTGCATGGTCATCTCGACCCGCTCGATGTTGGTGCCCGCGTCGTTGGTATGGCCGAGCCCGCGGCGCCGCTTGATGCTGTCGCGCGGCGACACATAGTTGGCGAGGATGAATGGCGTCTGGCCCGGATGGATGAACGGGGCGCCCGGCTGGATCACCCGGCTGAGGTCAAAAATACGCCCCTCGCGCACGCTTTGCAGGGCGGCGAGGGTCCGATCCGGCGTCAGGCGGTTGGCGGCGCCCTTCTGGTCGCC
>SHWA01000066.1 GCA_009693995.1 Alphaproteobacteria bacterium
CCAATAGATCCTCAAAGCGCACCATCCGGATCTCCCAAAGCCCCCGAGCCCGGCCCATCAATCGCTCCTCCCGTAAAACCTGGAGCGATTCCAGAACCGGACACTTCGTGCGCTACCTATTCCGGACAAATCACACGCTACCTACATTTGACGGCGGGTCGGTTGCTAGGCGGGGGCGACTCTGTGATGATTCGCCCCCATCCCACGGCCGGGTGACTGGATCCAATGGAGAATTCGCCGTCGCGCGCGTGGCTGTGGCCGCTGCTCCGACCGCTCAAGCGCACGTTCCAGGAAGTGGTGGCGATGTCGCTGTTCCTGAACGTGCTGGCCTTGGCCGTGCCGGTGTTCGTGCTGCAAGTCTACGACCGCGTCGTCTTCCACCAGGGCCTGACCACGCTGCAGGGCCTGACCATCGGTGTCGTGCTCGCCTTGCTGTTCGACCTGGTCCTGCGCCAGGCGCGGAGCCGCGTGCTGCAAAAGGCGGCGCTGCACATCGACGTGCAGCTCGGGCGGCGATTGTTCGACCAGGTTCTGGCGCTGCCGCTGCGTCTCTTGGAGGCGCGCTCGACGGCGCAATGGTACAGCCTGTTCAAGGATGCCGAGATGGTGCGCGCCACCTTCTCCGGCTCTTCGGCGGTGCTGATCACGGATCTGCCGTTCGTGCTGCTGTTCATCGTGGTGGTGTTTGTCATCGCCGAGCCGATCGCGTGGGTGTTGATCCTGGCGCTGCCCTGCTTCGTGCTGCTGGCGCTGCGCTCAGGCAAGGTGCTGCACGGGGCGACGCTCGCCGAGCGCGAGTCCGGGCAGGACCGCGACGCGTTCGTCGCCGAGTTCCTGAGCGGCCGGGCGACGGTTAAGGCACTCGCCCTCGACGCCCAGGTGCGCCCGCTATGGGAGGACAAGCATGCCAGCTCCCTCGAGCGTTCGCTGGAGCGCGGCCAGCAGATGGACCACTATCACAACCTCGGCATCACCTTCAGTTATCTGACCACCATTGCCCTGACCGCGGTCGGGGCGCTCGCCATCATCGACCAGCAGCTGACCATCGGCGCGCTGATCGCCACCAACATGCTGAGCAATCGAGTGATCGGCCCGCTCAACCAGCTGGTCAACAACTGGCGCACCTATACCGGCTTCCGCCAGGCGGCGGTCAGGCTCGGCCAGTTGTTCGCCCACCCCGGCGAACGCGGCGACAGCCCGGTCGCGCTGGCGCGGCCCCAGGGCCGCATCACCCTGGACAACGTCGCCTTCGCCTATGACGGCGGCCAGGGTCCCGTGATCGACGGGGTGCGTGCCGAGATTCCGCCGGGCAGCGTGGTCGGCGTGGTCGGACGCAACGGCAGCGGCAAGACCACGCTGATCAAGCTGATCCAAGGGCTCTATGCGCCGAGCGCCGGGCGGGTGCTGCTGGACGGCGCCGACATCAGCCAGTTCAGCCGCCGCCAGCTCGCGCGCTGGATCGGCTACGTGCCGCAGGAATGCTTCCTGTTCAACTCGACCATCCGCGCCAACATCGCCGCCACCCATCCCGACGCCTCCGACGAGGAGATCATCAAGGCGGCGCAGCTGGCCGGCGTGCACGGCTACGTGCTGGACCTGCCCGAGGGTTATGGCACGTCGATCGGCGAAGCCGGCTCGCGCCTGTCCGGCGGGCAGCGCCAGCGGATCGCCATCGCCCGCGCCCTGGTCGGCGACCCGCCGGTGCTGCTGCTGGACGAGGCCAACGGCAACCTCGACTTCGAGGCGCAGCAGGCGTTGCGCGACACCTTGCAGCGGCTCGCCCGGGACCACACGGTGGTGATGGTGACCCACGCGCCGATGCTGCTGGCGGCCTGCCAGTCGGTGGTGGTCCTGGAGAAGGGCAAGGTGGCCATGGCCGGGCCCGCGCGCGAGGTGTTGCAGAAGATCATGGTCCCGGCCGATGCGCAGCGCCGCGCGCCGCTCGCCGCCGCCGGTGCCCCGCCTGCGCCCGTGCCGGCGCCCGAGGACGCGGGACGCGCGCAAGGGAGCGGACGGTGAGCCGCCTCGACGATCTGGCGCGCGCCAACCGCCTGCCCGGCTGGCGCCTGCTCGCCTGGGCGACCATGGCGTTCGTCGCCATCTTCCTGGTGTGGGCGCAGTTCGCCCGGCTGGAGGAAGTCTCGGTCGCGCTCGGCGAGGTGGTGCCCCAGGGCCAGGTCAAGGTGATCCAGCACCTGGAAGGCGGCATCATCGGCGCGATCTTCGTCCAGGAGGGCGACGCGGTGCAGGAGGGTACGCCGCTCGTGCAGCTCGACGTGACCGCCTCGCGCTCGAGCCGCGAGGAGCTGCAGGTCAACTCCGACGGCATGCTGCTGAGCCGCGCCCGCCTGCTGACGGAGGCGCGCGGCGGCGCCCAGCCCGAATGGCCGGGCGAGGTCGGCCAGCGCCGCCCCGACATCCAGCGCGAAGAGCGCGAAATGTTCGCCCAGCGCGCCCGCGAACACGCCAGCACCTTGCTGGTGCTGACCGACCAGGTGCGCCAGCGCGAACTCGACATCCAGCAACTGGGCTCGCAGCGCCGCGCCGTCAACGAGAACCTGCGGCTCGCCCGCGAGCGCTTCGGCCTGGCCAAGGACCTGGTCAAGGACGGGCTGATCCCGAAGCTGGAGTATCTGAACCTGGAGGCGGAGATGCGCCGCCTTGAGGGCGACCTGGGCTCGCTCGATCCGGCGACCGCCCGCGCCCATGCGGCGCTCGCCGAGGCCCAGAGCCGGATCGCCGAGGAGCGCAACAAGTTCCGCTCCCGCGCCCAGGACGAGCTGTCGCGGCTCGAGGTCAATATCGCCCGTGTCCAGGAGTCCCTCACCCGGGCGTCGGACCAGATGCTGCGCACCGAGATCAAAAGCCCGATCCAAGGAGTGGTTAAGAGCATGCGCTACCACACCATCGGCGGCGTGGTGCGCCCGGGCGACGCGATCATGGACATCGTCCCCTCGCTCGAGACCCTGGTGGTCGAAGCCAAGCTCAACCCGACTGACGTCGGCTATGTGAGAGTCGGCCAGCCGACCGTGGTCAAGGTCACGACTTACGACTACGCCCGGTACGGCGGGCTCGAGGGCAAGGTGATCTACCTTTCCGCCGACAGCCACACCGACGACAAGGGCAACACCTTCTTCCGCGTCATCTCCCAGACCGACAAGAGCTATCTCGGCTCGGGGCCGACCGAGTTCCCGATCGCGCCCGGCATGCAGGCAACCGTCGACATCCATACCGGCGACCGCTCGGTGATGGAGTACCTGATCAAGCCGGTGCTCAAGCTCAAGACCGAGGCCTTCCGCGAGCGATGAGCCCGCGTCTCACGGCAAGTTGAAGCGCCAGCCGCGGACCGTGTCGCCGAGATAGCCGAGGAGAAGGGACGCGGTCGCGCGCGCAGCGCGGCCGGCATCCTCGTCCCGCGTGGCGCCGGTAATCCAGCCCTGCCAAAGGACCCCGTCGTCGTCGTCGCGCTTGAGGATGACGGCCAGGGTGAAGCGGGTCTCGCGTGGCCCGAACCAGTTCAGCAGCGGCAGGCCGATGCCGATGCCGAGATCGCGGGTGCCGCTGGAGCCGATCACCCCGCCGACGGAGACGCCAGGGCGCTCGGGCGGGTCGCCCGGCCCGAAGCCGAGGCGATAGGCGAGGCGGAGCGTGCCGTCGTCGGCGACAGTCATGCCGCGGTCGCGCAAGCCGCGGGCGATGATCGGGCCAAGGGTGCTGTCGGTGCGCCCGTCCTCCGCCACCACGCGCACGGCGCGGCCCGCAGGCGCCGGAGCGGTCGCGGTCGCATCGATGGTGCCATGGGTCCGCCCCTCCCCGCCTGTGCCCGCGCAGGCGGCGAGGAGCAGGGCGAGGAGGGCGGCGACTATGGCCCGGGCCGATAAGGTGCTCACCCAGTTTTCCGCCTGCACATTCAAGGATCGGGAGTCCGATCGTAACTCGTTGATATAATCTGGATTATCTGACCGCTTATTGCGGCGACAGCGAGTCTGTCATAATATATGACATCAGGCCCCTGGCAGTACGTTTACAGGCTCAAAATGAACTGTAAGCCGACCCCAGGGGCATTTCATTTGGTCGCCTATCCAGTCTATCGGAAATCAAGTCATGCCCACGGCAGTCTTTGTTGACGCTGGCTTTTTCCTCAAGCGTTTCCCGATCGTCTATGCGACCAAGGACCGGCATGACGCAAGGCTGGTTGCTGATGCTTTGCATGAGATGGCGCTCGATCACTTGAGGCAGCGCGGTGACGTCGAGCGGAGGGACCTGTACCGCATTTTTGTATACGACTGCCCGCCACTGCTGAAGAAGGCGCAGCGACCGGTCAGCAAATCGCCGATCGACTTCAGCCTGACACCCACGGCGGAGTTCCGGCAACGCTTTCATGCGGCGCTGAAATCCAAGCGGAAGGTCGCTCTGCGGCTCGGTCGGCTACAAGACCGCAAAGACTGGAAACTGCGACCGCAGGCACTGGTGGCTCTGCGGAAAGGGGAAAGGAAGTTCCAAGACTTGACGGACGATGATTACGTTTACGATGTCAGCCAGAAGGGCACCGACATGAAGATCGGCGTCGATATCGCATCGGTCGCGTTCAAGAAGCAGGTCGATCAGATTGTGCTGATTGCGGGGGACGCCGATTTCGTGCCGGCTGCGAAGCTGGCGCGGCGCGAAGGGATCGATTTCATTCTCGACCCTATGTGGAACGAGCTTCCAGACGACCTCCACGAACATATCGACGGGCTGCGGTCCACCTGCCCGCGGCCGATTCGGCAGTCCACGCCGTTGGATTAGCCGTCCCGGCCCGGGCGTCACCGGCCGGCGAGGGCTATCGGAGCCGGATTAGGCGCGCTACTTTCGCTCGTTCGGCCCCGGGAACGACCGCCATGCGCACTGTCTTCTATGCCCATCCCGCCTGCCAGGAGCACAGCGCCGGCCCCGGCCATCCCGAATCGCCGGAGCGGCTGGGGGCGATCCTGGCCGCTCTCGAGGCCGCGCCCTTCGCCCTGCTCGAGCGCCGCGAGGCGCCGCTCGCCGGCATCGACCAGGTGGCGCTCGCCCATCCGCGTGAGTTCGTCGAGCGCGTGCTCGAGGCGGTGCCGGCCAAGGGCTATGTGCGCATCGACGCCGACACGGTGATGTCGCCGGCCTCGGGCGAAGCGGCGCTGCGGGCGGTCGGTGCCGTCACCGCCGCGGTCGATGCGGTGATGGCAGGCGAGGCAAGAAGCGCCTTCTGCGCCGTGCGCCCGCCCGGCCACCACGCCGAGCCGAGCCGCCCCATGGGCTTCTGCATCTTCAACAACGTCGCCATCGGCGCGCTCCACGCGCGTGCCCGGCACAACCTGACGCGGGTCGCGGTGGTCGATTTCGACGTGCACCACGGCAACGGTACCCAGGCGATGTTCGAGCGCGATGGGGATCTGTTCTTCGCCTCGACCCACCAGTGGCCGCTCTACCCCGGCACCGGCACCCATGATGAGCGGGGGGTCGGCAATATCGTCAACTGCCCGCTCAGCCCCGGCGCGGGCGGGCGCGAGTTCCGCGCCGCGTTAACCGAGCGCATCCTGCCCGCCCTGCGCCAGCACAAGCCCGATTTCATCCTGGTCAGCGCCGGCTTCGACGCCCACCGCGACGATCCGCTCGCCAGCCTGGAGCTGACCGAGGCCGACTATGCCTGGGTCACGGCCGAGCTCGTCCACGCCGCGCAGGAGCTCTGCGACGGACGGCTGGTGGCGACCCTCGAGGGCGGCTACAACCTGGGCGCGCTAAGCAGGAGCGTGGCGGCGCACGTGCACACCCTGATGGCCAGTTGAGGAACGGCATGGCGGCAAAGCCCGGCAAGACGGTAGCGGAAGAGACCGCCGCGCTCTCCTTCGAGGAGGCGCTGCGCCAGCTCGAGGAGATCGTGGCGGGGCTCGAGAAGGGGCAGGGGACGCTCGCCGAATCGATCGCCGCCTACCAGCGCGGCACCGCGCTGCGCCGCCACTGCGAGGCCCAGCTGCGCGAGGCCCAGCTCAAGGTCGAGGAAATCGAGAAGACCGCCGAGGGCGGCGTGACGGCGCGGCCCTCCGACCTCGGCTGAGGCACCCATGGTCGACGCCGAACTGGAACGCGCGCTCGGCACGGCGGCGCGGGCGGTCGAGGCGACCTTGGAGGTCCTGTTGCCGAGGGGCGCAGGCGCCGAAGCGCGGGTGTGCGAGGCCATGCGCTACGCCGTTTTCGCCGGGGGCAAGCGCCTGCGCCCGTTCCTGGTGCTGGCAAGCGCAGCCCTGTTCGCGGTGCCCGAGGCGCGGGCGCTCCGGGTCGCGGCGGCGATCGAGTGCGTGCACACCTATTCCCTGGTGCACGACGACCTGCCGGCGATGGACGACGACGACCTGCGCCGTGGCCGGCCCACCTGCCACAAGGCGTTCGACGAGGCGACCGCGATCCTGGCGGGCGACGGGCTGCTGACCTTGGCCTTCGAGGTCCTGGCCGACCCCGCCACCCACCCCGATGGCGGCGTGCGGGCGGCACTCGTCGCCGCCCTCGCCCGGGGGGCGGGGGCGGACGGTATGGTGGGGGGCCAGATGATCGACCTCATGGCCGAAGGCAAGGCGTTGACGTTGCACGAGATTCGCCGCCTGCAGCGGATGAAGACCGGGGCACTCTTCGGCTTCTCGGCGATCGCCGGCGCGGTGCTGGGCGAGGCATCGGCGGCAGCGCGGACGGCGCTCGGGCTTTACGCCGACGCCCTCGGTCTCGCCTTCCAGATCGCCGACGATCTGTTGGATGTGGAAGGCGACGCGGCCGCGGTCGGCAAGGCGGTCCAGAAGGACGCCGCCGCCGGCAAGGCGACGTTCGTGCAGGTTTTGGGCGTCGACGGCGCCCGGGCCGAGGCCCGCGCATGCGTCGCCAGTGCCCTGGAGCATCTTGATTTATTCGGCCATAAGGCCGAGCATTTACGATGGGCCGCCGAATTCGTGATCGCGCGGCGGGCATAACGCGCGACCCGACCGGGCGTCCCAGGGTATGAGGGAGAGCAACTTGGAGACCGACACGCCGCTCCTCGACCGCGTAATTGACCCGGCCGACATCCGTGGTTTCACGACCGCCGAACTGAAACAACTCGCGGCCGAGCTCAGGCGCGATACCATCTCGCTCGTGTCACGCACCGGCGGCCATCTCGGCGCCGGCCTCGGCGTGGTCGAGCTTACGGTTGCCATCCACGCCATTTTCGACACCCCCCGCGACCGGCTGATTTGGGACGTGGGCCACCAGGCCTATCCGCACAAGATCCTGACCGGGCGGCGCGACCGGATGCTCAGCTTGCGCCAAGGCGGCGGGCTTTCCGGCTTCACCAAGCGCGCCGAGAGCGTCTACGACCCGTTCGGCGCCGCCCACGCCTCGACCTCGATCTCGGCCGGCCTCGGCATGGCGGTCGCGCGCGATCTCGAGGGGCGCAAGAACCACGTGGTCTGCGTGATCGGCGACGGCGCCATGAGCGCCGGCATGGCCTATGAGGCGATGAACAACGCCGGCTCGATGCAGAGCCGCCTGATCGTGATCCTGAACGACAACGACATGTCGATCGCGCCGCCGGTCGGGGCCATGAGCGCGTATCTCTCCAAGCTGATCTCGTCGCACTCCTACCGCTCGATCCGCGAAGCGGCCAAGGTGGTGGCGCGCCATTTCCCGCGCCCGCTCAAGCAGGCGGCCAAGCGCGCCGAGGAGTTCGCGCGCGGCATGGTCACCGGCGGCACGCTGTTCGAGGAGCTCGGCTTCTACTATGTCGGCCCGATCGACGGGCACAATCTCGACCACCTGCTGCCCATTCTGAAGAACGTGCGCGACGACTCGGCGCCGGGTCCGGTCCTGATCCACGTGGTCACCGAGAAGGGCCACGGCTACGCGCCGGCCGAGAAGTCGCCCGACAAGTACCATGGCGTCGGCAAGTTCGACCTGGTCTCCGGCACCCTGGCCAAGGCCAAGGCGAACGCGCCCGCCTACACCAACGTGTTCGCCGAGGCGCTCATCAAGGAAGCGGCGCGCGATCCCAAGATCATCGCCATCACCGCGGCGATGCCGTCGGGCACAGGCCTCGACAAGTTCGGCAAGGCCTACCCCGAGCGCACCTTCGACGTCGGCATCGCCGAGCAGCACGCCGTGACCTTCGCCGCCGGCCTAGCGACCGAGGGATATAAGCCCTTCTGCGCCATCTACTCGACCTTCCTGCAACGCGGGTACGACCAGGTGGTGCACGATGTGGCGATCCAGTCGCTGCCCGTGCGCTTCGCCCTCGACCGCGCCGGCCTGGTGGGCGCCGACGGGCCGACCCATGCTGGGGCCTTCGACCTCGCCTATCTCGGCGCGCTGCCGGGCTTCGTGATCATGGCGGCGGCGGACGAGGCGGAGCTGGTGCACATGGTGGCGACCGCGGCCGCCATCGACGACCGCCCCTCGGCGTTCCGCTATCCGCGCGGCGAGGGGGTCGGCGTCGAGATGCCGGCCCACGGCGTGCCGATCGAGATCGGCAAGGGCCGCGTGCTGCGCGAGGGCACCACGGTCGCACTTCTCGCGCTCGGCACGCGCCTCGCCGAGTGCCTGGCGGCGGCCGATGATCTGGCCGCCATGGGCCTCTCCACCACTGTTGCCGACGCGCGCTTCGCCAAGCCCATCGACACCGATCTGGTGCGCCGCCTGGCCACCGAGCACGAGGTGCTGGTGACGGTGGAGGAAGGGTCGATCGGCGGCTTCTCGGCGCAGGTGCTGCACGCCCTCGCCCATGCCGGCCTGCTCGACCGCGGCCTGAAGGTCAGGCCCATGGTGCTGCCCGACCGGTTCATCGAGCAGGCGAGCCCACAGGCGATGTACGACGAGGCCGCGTTGAATGCCCGCCACATCGTCGCCCAGGTGCTGGCGGCCCTCGGGAGGGAGCAGGCCGAAGCCCTGGTTCGGGCCTGAGGCCGTGGCCCAGGCGCCTGGCGGCGGGCGGCAGAAGCCGGCGGCCAAGTCGCGGCTCGACCTGCTGCTGGTGGCGCGCGGGCTGGCGCCCAACCGCACCAAGGCCGAGGCGCTGTTGCGGACCGGGCGCGTCTACAGCGGCGAGCAGCGCCTCGAGAAGCCCGGCACCTTCGTCGACGAGACCATTCCGCTCGAGGTGCGGCAGAAGGACCATGAATGGGTCGGGCGCGGCGGCGTCAAGCTGGCGCACGCCCTCGACCACTTCGGGATCGACCCGAGGAACCTGATCGCCCTCGACATCGGCGCCTCCACCGGCGGCTTCACCGACGTGCTGCTGAATAAGGGGGCCGCGCGGGTCTATGCCGTCGATGTCGGCCGCGGCCAGCTCGACCACAAGCTCAGGACCGATCCCCGCGTGGCGGTCCTGGAGCAGACCAACGCGCGCTATCTGAGCCGCGAGCAGGTGCCGGAGCCGGTCGGCATCATCACCTGCGACGCCAGCTTCATTTCGCTGGCGGTGGTCCTGCCCGCCGCGCTCCGCCTGGCGCGCCCCGGGTGCTTCCTGATCGCCCTCATCAAGCCGCAGTTCGAAGTCGGCAAGGGCAAGGTGGGCAAGGGCGGCATCGTGCGCGACCCGACGCAGCACCTGGAGGTCTGCAGGCGGACCGCCGCCTGGCTCGGCGCCCAGCCCGACTGGACCGTGCTCGGCACGACCCGGAGCCCGGTTCTCGGCGCCGAAGGCAACGCCGAGTTCCTGATCGGCGCGCGTTACAAGTAGCGTGGTGGCGCGGGTGCTCCTGCGCCGTCGTCACCGCTGAATTGCAATATGTATATACGAACGTAGATATGATATGGTCGAGGAGGAGTGGGATGAGCGCAAGCGCCGATCCAACCTCGCCAAGCACGGGGTCGATTTTGCCGCTGTCGTCCCGATGTTGCAACTGCCTGACCGTGGAGGCCACGGACGGCCGGCGTCACTTTGGGGAAACCCGCATTGGCGCGTATGGTGCGGTCGGCGGGGTGGTGTTTTTCGTCATCTATAGTTTGGCGCGGCGGGCAGCGCCGGTTGATCAGCGCCCGCAGGGCAGGACGGCATGAGCAGAAAGCCTATATCGCCACCATCGACACCTAGGACTTCGCGACGACAACGGCCAAACGCCGATTCGAGGCGAGTAGCGGACATGTCCGACCGCGCCATCCGCAAGGCAGTCGCCGACGACCCGGACACCTTCATTCCGGATGCCGCCTGGTGGGCCCGCGCCAAGGTGGTTCAGCCGCCGGCGAAGAAGGCGGTCTCGATCCGCATCGATGCCGACGTGCTCGCCTGGTTTCGTGCAGAGGGGCCGGGCTACCAGACCCGGATCAACGCCGTGCTCCGGTCTTACGCCGAGGCAAAGCGGGAGCGGCGCAGTTCGGGCCGCCGCTCGCGCGTTGCGCCGCGCGGATAGCATCGGCCGCAGGGTCGCGAAGCGGCATGAGCAAGCCGCCCACCGAGCGACCGCAGCCGGGTCGGGGGGCATCCGCGGTCCCGCGCGATGCCATGGAGCGCGACAGCGCCGCTCGGGGCGGGTCGCCGGGTTCCCGCGAACCGTGCCACAAACTGCGGCGGCTTCTCGCTGCCGTCACCCGTGCCAACCTTCACGGAGAGACCGATACCGGCAGGCCGCGTGGCCGCGAGCGCTGGTGAGATCTGTCCTGATCGCTGCCCTCACCCCGCCTGGCGCGGCTGCGGCAGCAGTTCCTTTAGGCGCGGGATGGTGCGCCCGCCTTGCAGCAGGAGCAGGATGTTGTCGGGGTCGGTGAGCGGGGCGACGCCGGCCGTGAGATCGCCCTTCACCACCAGCACGTCGGCGAGCTTGCCGGCCTCGATCGCACCCAGGTCACGCTCCAGCCCCAGCAGTTCGGCGTTGGCCGAGGTGGCGGCGCGCAGCACGGCCAAGGGCGAGAGCCCGGCCTGCTGCATCAGCTCCAGCTCGCGGATGTTGTAGGGGCCGAAGGCGGTCACGGGATCAGAGAAGGCGTCGCAGCCGGAACCGATCTTGACCCCCATCTCGACCGCCAGCTTGAACGAGCGCAGATGGGTCGCGAACATGGGCGTCGCCTTGCGCTTGGCGTATTCGGGCACGCCGGGTGTGTTCACCACGCGATCCAGTAGCGCGAGGGTCGCCACCAGGAAGATGCCCTTGCGCTTCATCCCGGCGCAGGCGGCCTCGTCCAGGTCGAAACCGTGCTCGATGGAATCAACCCCCGCCTTGATCGATGCCCGCGCCCCCCGGATGCCCTCGGCGTGGGAAGCGACCTTGCGCCGCAGCGCGTGCGCTTCGCCGACGGCTGCCTGGATTTCTTCGTCGGAGAAGTGCTGGTCCTCCAGGCTGTCGCGCTCCGACATGGTGCCGCCCGAGGTCCAGATCTTGATCACGTCGGCGCCATCGCGGATGGTCTGGCGCACCGCTTTCCGCACGTTGTCGGCGCCATCGACGATGAACGCCATCGAGGAGCAGCCGCAGAGCCAATCCGAGGGCAGGTTGTGCACGTCGCCATGGCCGCAGGTCATGCTGAGGCCGAGATGGGCGGGGACGGTGCGCGGACCGAGGATCGAGCCCTCGTCCACCGCGCGCTTGATGGCGACACCGTTCCGGGAGCCCACGTCGCGCACGGTGGTGAAGCCGTAATAGAGCAGCTTGTAGGCATCCGAGACGGCGCGGGCGCAGTTCAGCATCTTGGGCTCGATCGCCCACATCATGGGGTCGGGGCTGCGGCTGCCGAACCAGTGCACATGGGCGTCGATCAGGCCGGGCAGCACCGTGTGCCCCACGGCATCGATGACGCGGGCGCCCTTGGGACGGCCGATCTTCCGCTCCGGTCCCACGGCCTTGATGCGCTCGCCCTCGATCAGCACCGCTTCGCCCCTGACCGGGTTCAGCGCCACGCCCTTCAGGAGCGTGCCGCCACGAATCAGGATGGTCTCGGCCGCGGCCATGGGCCACTCTTCCCCCTCGTTGCAACCGCCGGAGCTGGCGCGCGATGAGGCACCAGTTTGCCCCGAGAGGCCGTGCCGGTCGATCCCTTGGGGTGAGCCGTGGCGCCTGAGGGGAGCCGCCGGTCCGACGTGCTGGTGATCGGCGCCGGCATCGTCGGCTGCGCCACCGCCTACTACCTCGCCGGCCACGGGTTTCGGGTCACGGTCCTCGAGCGCGGCGCCATCGGCGCCGAGCAGTCGAGCCGCGCCTGGGGCTTCGTACGCCAGCAGGGGCGCCACCCCGCCGAAGTGCCCCTCGCCGCCGCCGCCAACCGCCTGTGGC
This sequence comes from Alphaproteobacteria bacterium, assembly GCA_009693995.1. GTDB lineage: Bacteria > Pseudomonadota > Alphaproteobacteria > SHWA01 > SHWA01 > SHWA01. Next base: position 12,240 of record SHWA01000066.1, read on the forward strand.
GCGGCCTCGAAGCCGAGCTCGGCCAGGACCTGGAGTGGACCGCCTCCGGCATCCTGGTCGCCGGCGAGACGGAGGCCGACGCGGCCAGATTGGAGGATGCCCTCCGCACTGCCCGCGACCACGGCCTCGACTCCCGCCTGCTCACGCCCGACGCCATCCGCGCGGTGGTGCCGGGGGCCCCTGCCGCCTGGCGCTCGGGCCTCTTCACCGCGGACGACGGCCACGCGGAACCGGCGAAGGCGACCCAGGCCTTCGCCGCCGCCGCGCGCGCCCGGGGCGTGGTGATCGCGGAGCGGACGCCGGTTCGCGCCATCCTGACCACGGGTGGCCGCGCCACGGGCGTGGTCACGGCCGTCGGCACGTTCGGTGCGGACGCGGTGGTGCTGGCCGCCGGCATCGGCGCCGCCGATCTCGCCCGGACCGTCGGCATCGACCTTCCCATTCAGCCGGTGCGGGCCGTGGTGGCGGAGACCAACCCGGCAGGGCTCGCGACCCAAGTCGCGGTCTGGTCGCCCCGCGTCGCCTTCCGCCCGCGGCGCTCGGGCCGGCTGGTGCTCGGCAACGGCTACCGCGGCATCGACGCGGAGCACGATCTGACTCTCGGCTCCCTGCGGGCCTTGCGGCTTTTCCTGCCGACCTGGGTGGCCAACCGGCGCATCCTGCGGCTCCGCCTGGGTGCCGAGTTCGTCGCCGACCTCGCGCGGCGGCTGAGCGCGGAAGGTGCCTGCCAGCCCCTGGCCGAGCCGCGGGTGACGCACGCCCTGGTCCGGCGCAACGCGGCGGAACTCTATGCCGCCTTCCCACACCTTTCTGGCCTCGGCCTGGCGCGGAGGTGGGCCGGGCGCATCGACGCCACCCCGGATCTGATCCCGATCATCGAGTTTGCTGCCGTGCCCGCCAATCTGCTGATTGCCGCCGGCTTCAACGGCCACGGCTTCGCGCTCGCGCCGCTCGTCGGCACCCTCCTCGCCGAGAAGATCGCCAAGGGGCGCACCGCCCTCGACCTGCACGCCTTCCGCCTGGCGCGGTTTCGCGGCGGCACGGCGCGGCAGGACCAGGGGGCGTTGTAAGAATGGCGCGCACATCTCTTGCGGGGGCTCTCCTCGCGCTTATTGCACTCGGGTCAGCGGCGGGTGCAGCGGCGGAACTCGGGCTGCCCTTCACCCTGACGCGGCCCCCGGGCGAAGGACCGTTCCCGGCGGTCGTTATGCTGCACGACTGCTCGGGCCTCGGTCCCCGCTCCAGCGGCGCACCCTTCCGCTGGGCGGCCGAGCTGACGGCAGAGGGCTACGTCACGCTCTGGCCCGACAGCTTCACCACGCGCGGCCGGCCCCAGGGCGTGTGTACTGACAACTCCCCGCCCCGCATCACCTTCGAGCAGCGCGCCCAGGACGCCCACGCCGCTCGCGCCTACTTGCGCGCGCTCCCCTTCGTCGACGCAGCCCGCATCGCGGTGATGGGCGGCTCCCACGGCGGCGCGACCACGCTCTTCGCCATCGTGGCGGGCGCGCCCGGAGCCGACGACGGGGGACCGGGCTTCGCGGCGGCGGTCGCGCTCTATCCCAACTGTGGCCGCACCATGGGCGGCTGGACCGTGACCCGGATACGGGACAGGCTCAATGCCGTCCCCACCTTCAGCTACGCCGGGGTGTTCGCGCCGCGCGCGCCGCTCCTGATCCTCGCCGGCGAGCTCGACGACTGGACACCGGCCGAGCCCTGCCGCCGCCTCGTCGATACCGCGAGTGCCGCCGGCCACAAGATCGAACTGATCGTCTATCCCGACACACACCACGGCTTCGACAGCGCCGCCCCCCTCCGGTTCAATCCCGACCGCTTGAACGGCTATTCCCCCACGGGGCGCGGCGCCACCACCGGCGGCAATCCGGCCGCCTGGGCCGACGCCGTCCGACAGGTGAGCCGGTTTCTCACCGAACATCTGCGCTCATCCGGACCGCGATAGGGCTGCGTGGTGGGGTGCCGGCACGTGATCTTCGGCGCCAGATAACATACATAACTAATTATTTCTTATGCAATCTACAAAGGTTGCCCTCATGCCACCTTCTCCGTGCAGGCCAGCCTACGGGGATCCGATACCGCCCCTGCAAGGGACGCCGGCTGGGGTCGGAGGGCGACCCGGGGGGGGGCGCGCGACCGGGCGCGGGCCGGGGTCGCGCCCTGCGGCGTCACGACCTTC
>SHWA01000067.1 GCA_009693995.1 Alphaproteobacteria bacterium
TCAGCTCGCTCCAGGGGACCCTGAACCACATCTATCTGGTGGACGTGCTCTACCAGGATCGACTGGAGGGGCGGAAGACCGCGATCAAGCGCCTGAACCAGATTCTGGAGCCCGAACTCGCGCAGCTGCGGACGGCGCACGCGGCGCTGGATGCCTGGTACGTCTCGGCGATCGACACCATGCCGGCGGAGCGGCTGAAGAAGCCGTTCCCCTTCCACACCATCCCGGACAACGTCTATCTCGACCTGCCGCTGGAAGTCTGCCTCACCAATCTCTATCAGCACCAGATCCACCACCGGGGCCAGGCGCACAACATGCTATCTCAGGCGGGCATGGACCCGCCGCCGCTCGATTTCATCCTCTTCAAGCACGAGTTCCATGGCTGAGGTGACGGACGTCGCCGTCGTCGGCGCCGGACAGGCGGGGCTCGCCGCCAGCTACTGGCTGACGCGCCAGGGGACGCCTCACGTCGTCCTGGAACGCGGGCGTGTCGGCGAGGCGTGGCGCAGCCAGCGCTGGGACAGCTTTTGTCTGGTCACTCCCAACTGGACCGTGCAGCTTCCCGGCTTCGCTTACGCCGGGGACGCTCCCGACGCCTTCATGCCGAATGCAGACTGGATCGCCCACCTCGATGCTTACGCCGAGTCGTTTCGCGCGCCCGTGCGCGCCGGTACCACGGTGACGGCCGTCGGGCGCGCGCCCGATGGCGCTGGGTTCCGCATCGCCACCTCCGCTGGCGCGATCGACGCGGCCAACGTGATCGTCGCGGCCGGCACGTATCAGTATCCGCGCATGCCGGCGTTCGTGGCCGACCTGCCGCCAGAGACGCGCGTCGTGCCGGCGACCGCGTACCGCAACCCCGCGGCCTTGCCCGAGGGCGCCGTACTGGTGATCGGCTCGGGCCAGACCGGCTGCCAGATCGCCGAAGAACTGAACCGCGCCGGCCGGCGCGTCTACCTGGCCACCGGCAAGACGGGGCGCGTGCCACGGCGCTACCGGGGCAAGGACTGCATCTACTGGCAGAAGCTGTTCGGCTATCTCGACCGCACGCCGGACCAGCTCGCCTCGCCCGCCGATCGCTTCCGGGGATTGCCCCACCTCACTGGGCGCGACGGCGGGCACACCATCAGCCTGCATCGCTTCGCGCGGGATGGCATCCAGATCCTGGGGAAGATCGAGGGGGCCACGGGCGGCGTGCTCACGGTCGCCGCCGACCTCGCCGACAACGTGGCCCATGCCGACCACTTCGCGGCGGCTTTCTGCCGCACGGTCGACGAGTATCTCCTGTCGCACGGGATCGAAGCGCCGGCCCCCGGCCCCGACAACACCGACGATGGCGGGGCGCCCTTCCGCTTTCCGTCCGATCCCATCCGCCGGCTGGATTTCGATGCAGCCGGAGTCCGCACGGTCATCGTCGCGACCGGATTCGGCTTCGATTTCCGTTGGGTGCGCTTTCCGGTGTTCGACACCTTCGGTTTCCCCGTGGCCGAGCGCGGGGCGACCGCCGTCCCCGGCCTCTACTTCCTCGGCCTCGACTACTTGGTGACGCGAAAATCGGGGATCATCCTCGGCGTCGGCGAGGACGCCGCGGATCTCGCCCGGCAAATTGCCGCGCGCCGAGGCTGAGGGCGGCATGCACCGCATCGACATTCCGCGCGCCATCATCGAGCAGGTGCTGCGCCGGCGCGGGCGGCTCGCCATTCACGATTCGCTCGCTCCCGCGCGCACGGCGCTGCTGGTCATCGACATGCAGAACTGCTTCCTCGATCCCAACTACTCGATCGTCACCGTGCCGGGCCTCGCCGACATCGTAGCCAACATCAACCGGCTGGCCTCGGCCTGCCGCAGAGTGGGGGCGACCGTGGTCTGGACGCAGCACTGCTATACCGAGGGCTGGCGCTCGTGGTTCGAGTTCTTCGCCACGCCCGAGGTGCGCGCCAAAATCATCGCGGAGAGCCGTCCGGGCTCGTTCGGCTTCGCGCTCGCTGCCGACATGGAGGTGGCGGCGAGTGACTGGCGCGTGGTGAAGACGCGCTCCAGCCCATTCACGCCGGGCTCCTCCGATCTCCACCAGCGGCTGCAGGGTGCCGGCATCGACACGGTGATCGTGACTGGCACGCTCACCAACGTCTGTTGCGAGTCGGCGGCACGGGACGCCATGCTGCTCGACTACGCGACGCTCTTCGCCGCCGACGCGACGGGGGCGCGGAGCGATGCCGAGCACAACGCTACTCTGGTCAACATGCTTCAGTTCTTCGCCGACGTGCGGACCTGCGACGAACTGGTCGGGTTGCTGGAGAACACGCGGGCGTGACAGGCGACGACGCGGGTTGACCGCATTCGTCTGATATATTGAGAATATATTGCAATTGCCGGCGGGAGCGGAACGGAGGACATGGAGATCCATATCGGCATCGACGTGGGGGGGCACCTTTACCGACCAGGGCCGCCCGATCCTATCCGAGCTGCCGGTAGCCGTCCCAACCGTCAGCCAGAACCCCGGCGGCAAGAGCGGCCTAGCCGCGGCACCACCCGCCTAAGGGTTCAGCGTCACGGAAGCGAGTAAGGCATGGCACAGAGCTATGACGCGATCGTGGTCGGCGCCGGCATCAACGGCGCGAGTACCGCCTACCACCTCCGTCTCCTGGGGGCGGGACGGGTGCTGCTGCTGGAAAGGGGCGGTGTCGCCGCCGGCGGCACGGGGAAGAGTGCGGCCGTGGTGCGGCAGAATTATTCCACCCCGTTGATGACCCGCCTGGCGCGCAAGTCGATAGAGAAGTTCCGTGCCATGCGCCAGGAACTCGGCCAGGACGGTGGCTTCGAGCAGGTCGGCTACTTCATGGTGCTGGCGGCGGATCACGTGGCGGGACAGGTGGCAAACGTGGCCATGCAGCGGAGCCTCGGGGTCGATGTGCACATGATGGAGGATGCCGAGATCGACGCGCGCCTGCCCTGGCTCAACCGCGAAGGCGTGGCCGGCATCAGCTACGAAGTCGACGGCGGCTGCGCCGATCCGATCCGCACCACTGAGGCCTATGTGAGTGCGTTCGAGCGCCTGGGTGGCGAGGTGCGCCTGAAGACACCGGTCAGGGCACTCACGCGCGCGGGCGACCGCATCACCGGGGTGCTGCTGGACGAAGGTTCGCTCGCGGCCGGAACCGTGGTGAACGCCGGCGGTCCCTGGGCGCACTTCCTCGCCGACTCGGCGAACCTGGAATTGCCCCTGCGCACCGTGCGCGAGCAGGACACGGTCTGGGAAGGCCGTCCCAACCGGCCGCTCCCCACGGGCGTGATCTCACTCGCGACCGACGGCCTCTACATCCGCCCGCTCGGCCAGCGGCGCTTCATCGTCGGGCGCGGATTTCCCAAGGAATACGTCGACGTCGATCCCTACAACTACAAGGAGACCGCCGACGATGCGATCGTGTCCCTGATCCTGGAGCGGCTGGAATACCGGATCCCGAGCTTCGCGGGGGCCAAGCTGATCGATTCCTACGCCGCGCTCTACGACGTGACCCCCGACTGGTACCCCTTCATCGGGCCGCGCCGGGGCCTCGCCGGCTACTGCGACATGAACGGCGGCAGCGGCCACGGCTTCAAGGTCGGCCCGGCGTTCGGCGAAGAACTGGCGCGCTGGATCGTGACCGGCCAGGTGGAGCCGGACTTCGCCGGGCTCAGCCACGACCGCATCGTGGAGGGGCGCCTCTTTACCCAGACGTTCGGCGGCAACCGTGGTTGAACCGGTCCGCCCTTGCCGCGAGGAGTGAACGATGGCCCGTGCCTATGATGCGATCGTGGTCGGCGCCGGCATCAACGGCGCGAGCACGGCCTATCACCTGCGCCTGCTCGGCCTGGAGCGGGTGCTGCTGGTGGAGAAGGGCGGCATCGCCGCCGGCGGCACGGGGAAGAGCGCCGCCGCCGTGCGCCAGAACTACTCGACCACGCTGATGGCACGGCTCGCCAAGAAGTCGATCGAGCAGTTCATGGCGATGCGCCAGGAGCTGGGCCAGGACGGCGGCTACGTCGCTGCCGGCTACCACATGATCGTCCCGGCCGACATGGTGGAAGGGCTCGAGCGCAACCTCGCCGTACAGCGTTCGGTCGGCGTGGTGACCGGTTTCATGGGCGAGGACGCGATCGCGGCCCGGCTGCCCTGGCTCAACCGCGAGGGCGTCGCCGCCGTAACTTGGGAGCCCGAAGGCGGCTATGCCGATCCCGTGCGCGCGACCGAGGCCTATGTGAAGGCGTTCGCCGCGCGGGGCGGCGAGGTGCGGCTGAAGACGCCGGTCCGGGCGCTCACCCGCGAGGGCGATCGGGTCAGCGGGATCCTGCTCGACGACGGGCCGCTCGGCGCAGGGTTCGTGGTCAATGCCGCGGGTCCGTGGAGCCATTTCCTGGCGCAGTCGGCCGGGATTGACCTGCCGATGCGGACCGTACGCGAACAGGACACGGTCTGGGAAGCGCGCGCCAATCGGCCGCTGCCGGAGGCGACGCTCGCGGTCGCGATCGACGGGCTCTATGTGCGGCCAATGGGTGGCCTGCGCTACATCGTCGGGCGCGGCTTTCCCAAGGTCTATCTCGACATCGACCCGTACAACTACAAGGAGACGGCGGACGACGAGTTCATCACCGACGTCATGACGCGGCTCGAGCACCGCATCCCGACCTTCGCCGGTGCCAAGCTGATCGATTCCTACGCCGCGCTCTACGACGTGACCCCCGACTGGTATCCCTTCATCGGGCCTCGCCGGGGCCTCGCCGGCTACTGCGACATGAACGGCGGCAGCGGCCACGGATTCAAGTTCGGTCCCGCCTTCGGCCACGAGCTCGCCCGGTGGATGGTGACCGGCGAGGTCGCGGCCGACTTTGCCCAGTTCAGCCACGACCGGATCGCCGCGGGGCGGCTGTTCGTGCAGACGTTCGGCGGCAACCGTGGCTAGGAAGGTCGTGCCCCTGGTCGCCAAGGGCGCTCCCGCACCTTCCGGGCGCTCGCTCACCGAGGCGGCGGTCGCTACCATCCGCGACCGCATCCTCGATCTCTCCCTCGAATCCGGGAGCCGCATCGACGAGCGTCTGCTGATGGACCGGTTCCGGCTCAGCCGCACGCCGGCCCGGGAAGCCTTGAACCGACTGGTGGCCGAGGGGCTGGTCGCGATTCAAGCCAAGAAGGGTACCTTCGTCCGATCGCTCGATGTCGGCCAGATGAAGGAGTTCTTCGATGCCTATCTGGTCGGTGAGCGGCTGATGGGCTTCTATTGCCGCTTCGACGATCGGGCGCTGGTGGGTGATCTGCGCACGTTGGAGCGGGCCTACAAGGCCGCGGTCAAGGGCCGGCGCTACCGCGACATCACGCGCCGCAACGCCGAGCTGCACTTGCGCGTCGCCCGCGCCACGAGCAATGAGTATGTGCGCGACTTCTGCGGCCGGCTGCATAACCATGCGCGCCGGCTCTCGTACTTCATCTACCAGATGGAGTCGGTCGACGTGTCGTACTGCGAGCTGCAGCAGGAGCACGTCGCCCGCGAGAACGGCCAGATCATCGATGCGATCGCGGCCCGCGACCGGGATGCTCTGGTCGCGCTGCTCGGCCGCCACGCCCTGCGTTTCCAAGAGCGCATCGCGCGGTTCGTCAGCGACCGGCGCGGCGCAACCTTCCCGCTGCAACCCTAGGAGGACACCATGGCCCTGAAGTACCTGCTGCTCGGCCAGTTGAGCCCGCAGAGCCCGGCCGGCTGGAAGAGCCGACTGAAGAAGGCGACCGCCAAGTTCAAGCAGCTCGGCATCACGTTCGAGGTCATGTACTACGTCCAGGGTGAGTTCGACTCGATGGCGATCGTCGAGGCTCCTAGCGCCGAGGCGATGGTGGCCGCCTCGGTCTGGTACGCCCAGCAGGGCTACGGCAAATTCCGAACCCACCCGGTCATCAGCGCCGACGCCATGGCCAAGGCCCTCGCCAAGGTGTGATCGGCGGGGCGGTTGCCTCGCCCGCCCGGCATGCTATCTGAGGGATCAGGGTCCCGACGCAATCTGAGAGGGTGGCCATGGACAAGGTGATCAAGACCGACGCGGAGTGGCGCCAGCAACTGACGCCCGAGCAGTACCAGGTCTGCCGGCGCCACGGTACCGAGCGGGCGTTTTCTGGCAGCCACCACAACAGCAAGGCGGCCGGGACGTACCATTGCGTCTGCTGCGGCCAGCCGCTGTTCCGCTCCGACACCAAGTACGAGTCCGGCTCCGGCTGGCCGAGCTTCTGGGAGCCGGTCGCGCCGGATGCGGTGATGCAGAAGGACGACCACGCGTTTCTCATGCGCCGGACCGAGGTGCTCTGCAGCCGCTGCGACGCACACCTCGGTCATGTGTTCGAGGACGGCCCGCCGCCGACGGGATTGCGCTTCTGCATGAACTCGGCCGCGCTGAAATTGGAACCGCCCAAGTAGCCGGCTCAGTGGCGCCGCCGGCCTTGTTCAACGATTGAACATTGTCGTTGACCCCGGCCGCGAAACGACTATGTTCCCCGTGTTCATTTTGAGAACACGCTCGCTGCGACCATGCGGGAGCGGGCCGGGGGCGAACAGCGCACCCGGAACGGCGGTAGCGTGCCAGGGTGCGCGCGCCGCGCAAGGCCCCACGCCATGGCAGCCAAACCGCACGAAGACGTCATCATCCGTGACATCCTCGACCGCATCGATGGGGTCGAGAACGTCACTCAGCGCACCCTTGCGAGCGAGCTCGGGATCGCGCTCGGTATGGCCAACGCCTATGTCCGGCGCTGCATCGCCAAGGGGTGGATCAAGGTCAACCAGGCGCCGGCACGCCGCTACCGCTACTACCTCACCCCGAAGGGGTTCGCCGAGAAGAGCCGCCTCACCGCGCAGTATCTGAGCGATGGCCTGAAGCTGTTCCGGCGCGCCCGGCAGAGCTACGACTGCCTCTACTTGACGCTGCGCCAGGCGGGTGTCCGCCGAGTGGTTCTCTGCGGCTACGACGACCTGACCGAGATCGCGATTCTCAGCAGCATCACCGCCGAAATCGACGTCATCGGCATCTGGAGCCCGACCGGTGCGGCCGCCGGCGTGCGCGGCATCCCAGTCGTCACCTTGGACGAGGCGCTGCGCGCCGACCGGCTGGTGATCGCCTCGACCCGTGATTCGCGCAAGCTCCTGGGCGAGCTGCGCCGCCGCGTGGCACCGGAGCGCATCGCGCTGCCCGACCTGCTCACCAACATGACCACGCACAAGGCGCGGCCGCAGGCGGCGGAATAGCGCATGGCCATGACCAAGCCGGGTGGCGGGACGGCGGCCGACGTGGCGGCCCTGATGGATGGGCGCCGCGTGCTCGGCGTGGGCGCGGCGGTGGCGCTCAACGTGCTCGGCCTCAATCTGCTCGGCACGCTCCTCGAAGGCATCGGCATCAGCATCCTGTTGCCGGTCTTCCAGTTCATTCAGGCCGGCGGCCAGCTTGAAAAGCTGATGGCCGATTCGCAGCTCTGGCAGACAATCGTCGCCGGCTATGCCCGGGTCGGCCTGCCGGTCAACCTAGCGGTCCTCCTCGCCACCGGGTTCCTGGCGATCCTGGGGCGCCAGATCTGCACCTATTTTCGTGTCGTCTATGCCATGCGCATGCAGCGCGCCATCACCCGGGACGTGCGCAATCGGGCCTTTGCCCGCTACCTGCGCACCAGCCTCGCCTATCAGGAGCGGACCGCGCTCGGCGATGTGGTCAACGACCTGACCACCGAGCTCGACCGCGCCGTGGTCGCCACGTTCGGCGCCATCAACATCGTCGGCAACGTCCTTTTGGTCCTGGCCTATTTCGCGCTGCTGCTGCCGATCTCACCGGTCATGACGGGCTCGGCGACAGTACTGATCGCGGTCGCGGTGCTGATGCTGCAGGGCGTCATCCGCCCCTCGCGGGCGGTTGGCGACATGGTCGCGGTCGCCAACCGCGATGCCTCGACGTTCCTGGTCGATCGGTTGCGGGCGACCCGCTTGATCCGCCTCTCCGGGTCGGCGGCGGCGGAGGAGGCGGAGATGCGTCGCCGCTCCGAGCAGCAGTACCAGAAGCTCTACCATACCAGCGTCATCGGCGCGCGGGTCGGGGTGCTGATCGAGCCGATCGTGGTCGCCTTCGCGCTGATCTTTCTCTACGTCGGGGTCACCCGGTTCGCCTTCGACATCGGCGTGATCGGGCTCTTCTTCGTGGTCATGGGCCGGCTCGTGCCGGTGGTGAAGGACGGCATGCGCATGTGGCAGGTGGTGCTGTCCTCGCTCGGCAGCGTGGACGCGGTGCGCCGGCGCCTCGAAAGCATTGACGGCGAGCGCGAGAAACTGACGGGCGGCAGGCCGTTCATCGGCCTCGCGCGCGGGATCGAGTTCCGTGGCGTTTCCTTCGCCTATCCGGGAGCCAGCGACGCGCCCGCGTTGGAAGGTGTCGATCTGGTGATCGAGGCGGGGCGGATGACGGCCCTGGTCGGCCCTTCCGGCGCCGGCAAGTCGACCCTGGTCGACATGATTCCCCGGCTGCGCGAACCGATCCGAGGCCAGATCCTGATCGACGGCACGCCCGCGACCGAAGTCTCCATGGCCAGCCTGCGCGACGGGATCGCCTATGCGCCGCAGGTGCCGCAGATCTTCGATGTGACCCCCGCCGAGCACATCCGCTACGACCGCCCCGAGGTAGCGATGGAGCAGGTGGTCCGCGCGGCCCGCCTCGCCGGGGCCCACGACTTCATCACGGCGCTGCCCAAGGGCTACGACACCCGCCTCGGCGAGGGCGGGATTCGCCTTTCCGGCGGCCAGCGCCAGCGCCTCGACCTCGCCCGTGCGCTGGCCAAGGGCGCGGCGATCGTCATTCTGGACGAGCCGACCAGCAACCTGGATGCGGAGGCGGAGCAGGCGCTCAGGAGCGCGTTCGCGCGCATCCGCCGCGAGTCCAGCGTCACGCTGGTCATCATCGGCCACCGGCTGTCCACGGTAAGCGGCGCCGACCGGATCATCACCCTGATGGGAGGCCGCGTGGCGGAAATTGGTACTCACGACGAACTGGTGTGTCGCGGCGGCTGGTACGCCCAGGCGCTGAAGCAGCAGCGCGACAGCCTCGCTGATCCGGCGCGGGTCGCGCTGATGGAGTCCGGCCGATGACCCCACGACCGGTAACGCCCCGCGATTTCGGCGCGGTCATGCCCGACTTCGACGGGCGCTCGATCCTGCTCACCGGGGGCACCGGATCCTTCGGGCGCAAGTTCGTGCGGGCCGTGCTGCATCGGTTCAAACCCAAGCGGCTGGTGATCTATTCGCGCGACGAGATGAAGCAGCACGACATGCAGATCGAGTTCGCAGCCGCACCCGGGCGCGAGTCCTTGCGATTCTTCATCGGCGACGTACGCGACCGCGATCGGCTGGAGCTCGCCATGCGCGGGATCGACTATGTGATCCACGCGGCGGCGCTCAAGCACGTGCCGGCGGCGGAATACAATCCGATGGAGTGCATCCGCACCAACGTCTACGGCGCCGAGAACGTGGTCTTCGCGGCGCTCCGCAGCGGCACCCCACGCGTGCTTGCGCTCTCCACCGACAAGGCGGCGAACCCGGTCAACCTCTACGGCGCGACCAAGCTGGCGGCGGACAAGACCTTCATCGCCGCCAATCATCTGAGCGGCGACCGTGGCACGCGGTTCTCGGTCGTGCGCTATGGCAACGTGTTGGGGAGCCGGGGCAGCGTGGTGCCCTATTTCATGAAGCTGCTGAAGGACGGTGCCGCCAGCCTGCCAATCACCGATCCGCGCATGACGCGGTTCTGGATCACGCTCGATCAGGGCGTGAATTTCGTGTTCTCCTCCCTCGCCATGATGCGCGGCGGCGAAATCTTCGTGCCCAAGATTCCGAGCATGCTGCTGAGCTCCCTGGTCGAGGCCCTCCGGGCCGGCATGCCGACTCATACCATCGGCATCCGCCCGGGCGAGAAACTGCACGAAGTGCTGATCACCGAGGATGATTCGCGCACCGCCGTCGAACTCCCGGATCGCTACGTGCTGCTGCCGCCGCCGACCATCGGCGTGTCGTTCGCAGATTCGCTGGAGCTGGCCAGCGCGGTGCCGGTCCGGGAAGGGTTCCGCTACACCTCGGACAGCAACCCCGAGTGGCTGGACGTGGCCGGCATGCGCGCTCTCCTCGACGGCATCGGTCATGGCTGATCCAGAGCTGCCCTTCCTGCCTTACGGGCGCCAGTCGATCGATGCCGACGACGTAGCGGCGGTCGCGCGCGCGGTCGAGGGCGAGACCATCTCGCGTGGCGCGCAGGTGTCGGAATTCGAGCGCGCGATCGAGCGGCGGACAGGGGCGCAGACCGCGGTCGCCTGTGCCAATGGCACGGCGGCCCTCCATATGGCGGCCCTCGCGCTCCAGCTTCAGCCGGGTGAGCGCGTGATCGTGCCGGCGATCACCTTCGTCGCGACCGCGAACGCCGCGCGCTATGTCGGCGCCGAGGTGACCTTCGCCGATGTCGATCCCGACAGCGGGCTGATGACTCCGGAGACGCTGGCGCAGGCATTGGCCGCGCCTGGCACGGGCGCCGTGCGGTCGGTCTTTCCGGTTCATCTCAATGGTCAGGTGGGCGACGTGGCCGGCATCCGTGATCTGGCGCGGCGCCATGGTCTCAGCATCGTCGAGGACGCGGCCCACGCCTTCGGCACCACGTACGCGGTCGGCACCGCGGTGCACCGGGTCGGTGCCTGCGACCATGCCGACATGGCGATCTTCTCCGCCCACCCGGTGAAGGCGTTCACCACCGGTGAGGGCGGGATCGTGACCACGCGGTCATCCGACTTCGCCAGCGGCCTCGCCTTTGCCCGCAACCACGGCATCACCCGCGAGGCCGATCGGTTTCAGGACCGCGACCTGGCCTTCGGTGCCTCGAACGCGCCCAATCCCTGGTACTACGAGATGCATGAGTTGGGCTTCAACTACTGGATCACCGACATCCAGTGCGCTCTCGGCCTGAGCCAGCTCGCCAAGCTGGAGCGCATGCTGGAGCGGCGGCGGGCGCTCGCCGCCCGCTACGAGGCGGCGCTGGCGGCGCTCAGCCCCCTGGTCAGGGTGGTGCCGCGCACGCCAGGTTGCGTCGCCGCCTGGCACCTGTTCGTGGTGCTGATCGACTTTGCCGCCGCCGGCCGGTCGCGGGCAGAGGTGATGAACGCGCTGCGTGCCCGCGGCATCGGCTCGCAGGTCCACTACATCCCGGTGCCGTGGCAGCCCTATTATCGCCGGCGCTATGGCGACGTGTCGTTGCCGGGCGCCGCGGCCTATTACGCGCGCTGCCTGTCGCTACCGCTGTTCCCGGCGATGACCGACGTCGATGTCGGTCGGGTGGTCGCCGCGCTCGGCCAGGCCCTGAATATCCCAGCGTGACCGACCGATGATCCGGTACTGCGTCCGCTGCCTCTATCCCGACACCAAGCCCGATCTCTGGTTCGACGCGGCGGGTGTTTGCAGCGGCTGCCTCAGCTTTGCGGCGCGGACCGCGGTGGATTGGGCCGCGCGCGAGGTCGAGTTCCTGGAGACCATCGGCCGCTTCCGCAGCCGGGAGGGGCGGACCTACGATTGCATCGTGCCGGTGAGTGGCGGCAAGGACAGCCACTTTCAGGTGCTGCGGCTCCTCGAGCATGGGCTCAATCCGCTCGCCGTGACGGCGACCACGGACTCGCTCTCCGACATCGGCCGCCGCAACTTGCAGAACCTGCAGCGTCTCGGCGTCGATCATGTCGAGGTCACCTGCAACCCGGTGGTGCGCCGGCGCATCAACCGCCTCGGCCTCGAGCAGGTCGGCGACATCTCCTGGCCCGAGCACGTCACGATCTTCACCACCCCGGTCCGGATCGCGGTGCAGATGCGCATTCCGCTGATCGTCTGGGGAGAGAATCCACAGAATGAGTATGGCGGCCCGCCCGGATCGGGCGCGACCCGGGTGCTCGATCGGCGCTGGCTCGAGGAATACGGTGGCCTCCTCGGCCTCAGGGTGAGCGATCTGGTGGGCCAGGCCGGGATCCAGCCGCACCACCTCATCCCCTATACGTTTCCGGCGGAATCCGAGGTGGCGGCGGTCGGCGTCACCGGCCTCTTCCTCGGCTACTTCTTCGCCTGGGACGGCTATACCAACGCACTCTACGCCCAGGCCCACGGCCTGGAGACGCTGGGGCGGACCGTCGAGGGATCGATGGTCGACTACGAAAACCTCGACAACCACCAGACCGGCATCCACGACTACTTCAAGTTCTTGAAATTCGGCTTCGGCCGCGCCACCGACCTGGCCAGCAGCCACATCCGCCGCGGTCGCCTTAGCCGGGCCGGCGGTTTGCGCCTGGTGCGGCGGCATGACGGTCGTTACCCGGCGACGTATCTCGGCCGGCCGCTCGCCGACATCCTGGCCGAGATCGGCATGGGGCCAGCCGAATTCGACCGCATCTGCGACCAGTTCACCACGCGCCGGCTGTTCGTCTGCGACGCCAAGGGGCGGCCGGTGCGCGACGCGGCCGGCAATCTGACCAAGATCAACGACGACAACTCGCGGTGAGCCGGGCGTGACGCGCGTGGTGATCGTCGACTACGGCCTCTGCAACCTGGATTCGATCGCGCGCGGCATCGAGCGCCAGGGCGGGGACGTGACCGTCAGCCACGATCCCGCGGCGGTTCTGGCGGCGGAGCGGGTGGTGTTGCCAGGCGTCGGTCATTTCGCGGCGGCCATGGCCAATTTGCGCGAACGCGGTCTCGATTCCGCGCTGCGCACCGTGGGCGCGGGCGGGGAGCGGCCGCTGCTCGCCATCTGTCTCGGCATGCACCTGTTGATGGAACGCAGCAGCGAAGGCGGCGCAGTCGATGGCCTCGCCGTCCTGCCGGGGGAGGTCGTTCCGGTCGCGCCGACCGCGGCCGACGAGCGGGTTCCGCACATGGGGTGGAACGAGGTCGAATCCCGGCCGGGGGCGGCGCTCTTTGCCGGCATCGACACGGGCACCGACTTCTATTACGCCCACAGCTACCGCGTCGCCTGCAATCCCGACCTGGTGCTGGCGACCACGCCCGCCTTCGGCGGCTTTCCGGCGGCGATCGGCCGTGGTCGCGTATTCGGCACCCAGTTCCACCCCGAGAAGAGCTCGCGCGCCGGTGCCCGGCTGCTGCGCAATTTTCTCGCCCTGTGACCGGGTCGCCGGGAGGCGGACGGCGGCGTGCTGAAGCGGCGGGTGATTCCAGCCCTCCTCTACAAGGACGTCGGCCTGGTGAAGGGCGTGGGCTTCCAATCGTGGCGGCGTGTCGGTAGCGCGATGCAGGCGATCAAGGTGTTCAACCTGAGGGACGTGGACGAACTCTTGTTCTTGGACGTGAGCGCAACGCCGGCCGGCCGCGAGCCCGATTTCGCGTTGATCGACGAGCTGGCGGATGAATGCACCGTGCCCTTCACCGTCGGCGGTGGGGTGCGGAGCGTGCAGCATTTCCAGCGTCTGCTCGCCGTCGGCGCCGACAAGGTCGCGGTCAACACGGCGGCGGTGGAGACGCCGGCGCTGATCCGCAGCGCGGCCGAGCAGTTCGGCCGGCAGTGCGTGGTGGTCGCCATCGACTTTCGCCGCCAGGGCAGGGACCGAGCCGAGGTCTTCACCCATTGCGGCACGCGGCCGACCGGCTTGGATCCGGCCGCCTGGGCAGCGGAAGTGGAGCGGCTCGGCGCCGGCGAGATCCTGCTCACCTCCATCGACCGCGACGGCACCATGACCGGCTACGACCTAGAAATCACGCACGCCACGACCCGGGCCGTCTCGGTGCCGGTGATCGCCATGGGTGGCGCAGGGGACTACCCGCACATGGCCGACGCCATCCTGCAGGGGGGCGCCCAGGCGGTCACTGCGGGTGCCATGTTCCAGTTCACCGAGCGCACCCCGGCCGAGGCGAAGCGGTATTTGCGCACGCGAGGCATCCCTGTCCGCCTCTGAACCCGCCCCATGAGGCCTGAGTGGCGCGCACCGTCGTCATCGTGCAGGCACGTCTCGGCTCCTCACGGCTACCGGGCAAGGTTCTGGAACCACTGGCCGGAGAGCCGGTCTTGGCCCACGTGCTGCGGCGATGCCGGGCGATCCCCGGCGCCGATGCCGTCTGCTGCGCCGTCCCCGATGCGCCCGAGAGCGCGCC
>SHWA01000068.1 GCA_009693995.1 Alphaproteobacteria bacterium
GGCGCCGTCGATCACCGCCCGGTCCGGCGGGCTCTTGGCGAAGATGTAGGCCAGTACGAAACGGCGGATCGCGGTGGAGTAGACATAGTCGTTGATGACGCTGCTCCACTGCGTCATGCGTGCGCGGGCCACCGTGTCCATCGGCTGCAGGCGCGGACCGTCGAACGCCTCGTCGATGTAGCGGCAGATCGCCAGGGTCTCGAACAGTTGCACATGGTCGTGGGTCATGGCCGGCACCTTGCCGAAGGGATTGAGCTTGCGCAGTTCCGCGCTACCGATGCCAAGCGGATCGACCATATGGCTCACGCCCTTCTCGATGCAGGTCATGCGCGCGGTGCGCACGAACGTGCTTTGTGGAATGCCGTGGATGGTGATCATGGCCATGGCGGTGCCCCCATTTATCCGCGTCAGCGAGGAATAGCGCTGCGCGCCTGCTGCGTCGAGCCGGCCCTTGAACACAACGGCGTGATCCGGATCAGCCCGGTTCACCTGCCGGACGCTGGTGCCGCGGTCCGCGCCCCGAACCGGCGGCAGAGGCCGATCAGGCGTTCGGCCTGGCGCAGGCGACGGTCGAGCGCGGCCATGGTCTCCGCCTTGTCCTCGCTGTCGTCCTTGAGCCAGGTGCGCATCACGTCGGCATGGATGGCGGCCAGGCCGCCCACCCGCAAGCACCCGGCGATGCCGCCGGTCCCGATTCCCGCGACCTCGAGCATCCAGGCCATGGAGCGGAGCAGGCGCGGCTTGAGGCAGAGCACCGTCAACGGATCGCGCGGCAGATCGCGCGCGACGGCCGCGAGGCCCTTGCGATAGGGGCCAAGGGCATCGAAGCGGCGCATCATCACGTCGAACAGGCGGTCACGGGCGGGCTCCTCCCCCGGCGCGGTTCCCTCGGCCAGGACCGCCGCGTCGGCGCGCCCCATGATCGCCGCCAGGATCGCCGTCTTGCTCGGGAAATGCTCGTACACCTCGGCGAGCGGCACCCGCGCCGCCGTGGCAATCGCAGCCAAGCCAAGCCCATGCCAGCCGCCCGCGGCGGCCCGCGCCATCGCCGCCTGGATCACCCGGGTCGATACGTCCGCCTTGCGCGCCACGGCTCCTCGCTCGGCCGGCCAAGCCGGTCCCCTGAACTCAATCTAGTCGAGCACGGGCCGGTTTTGAAGGCAGGTGACGCTCAGCCGGCGAGTTCGCGCGAACGCCGGGTCGCGGCGGCGATGGCGAGCGTCAAGAGCGGCTGCAGGCCGTCGGACGCCATCAGCACCTGCAATGCCTCGAGCGTGGTGCCACCGGGGCTGGTCACGTTCTCGCGCAAAGCCGCCGGCGGCTCGGCCGAGCGATAGGCGAGCTCGCCGCTGCCCCAGACCGTGACCAGGGCAAGACGTGCCGCCAAGTCGCGCGGCAGGCCGGCGGCCACGCCCGCCTCGGCCAGGCACTCGATCAGCAGGAAGACATAGGCCGGACCGCCGCCCGAGACCGCGGTGACGGCATCCAGCAGCCCCTCCTCCGCCGCCCAGGCGACTTCACCGACGGCTGCGAGCAGCCGCTCGGCGAGCGCGCGCTGGGGCGCGCTCGCGCGCGCGTTGGCGCAGGCGACCGTCATGCCGCGTCCGACCGCCGCCGGCGTGTTCGGCATCGACCGCACGATCGCCGCCTTGGCTCCCAGGAGCCGCTCGAAGTAGCCGATGGTCTTGCCGGCGGCGATGGAGAGTATCAGGCAGCCACCCGCCGCCAACGGCGCATAGAGCGGCGCCACCGCGTCCATGCTCTGCGGCTTGACCGCCAGGACCACTGCATCGGCGCTGCCGGCGGCGCAGCCGGCGCCACCGGTCAGGACTTGAACCCCGTGCTCGGTGCGGAGCGCCGCGGCCCGGGTCGGGTCCGGCTCGATCACCCGCACCCGCTCGCGCCGCAGGCCCCCGGCCAGCCAGCCAGCGAGGAGCGCCGCACCCATTTTGCCACCGCCGACCAGGATCAGCGAGGTGTCCACGGCTCAGGCCTCGCCGACGGTCTCGACCATCGCCGCCTCGAGTGCCGCCGCCGGATCCTTGCCGCCCCAGACCACATATTGAAACGCCGGGTAGAACCGCTCGCATTCCGTGAGCGCGATTCGGACCATGGCGGCGATCTGCTCGCCGACTTCCTCCGGGTTGGCACCCGCCAGCAGGGTGTGGCGGAACATGGGCAGTCCGTCTTCTTCCCACAGCTCGAAATGGCCCAGCCACATCCTGTCGTTGGCGCGCGCCAGCAGCGAATAGACCCGGTTGCGCAGATGCGTCGGCACCTTCATGTCGAGAGCGCAGGAGAAATAGAGGGCGGACGATTCCGGGCGCCACGCGAACCACAGGCTGTATTCGCACCATTGCGCCGAAACATGCGACACCAGTTCGTCGTCGCCGTAACGCTCGAACGGCCAGTCGTTCGCGGCCACCAGCTGCTCGATGATTTCCATCGGATTGGAAGCGGCGGGCCGACGCTCGATCGCTGCTGATACCATCCCGACCTCCCCGTCGCCACATCGGACCCCAGTGCTGCGTGCGTGACGTGGCCTCCGTCGCGCGAACACTGCCCCAAGCACCAACTAGATGCAAGGATGTTTGGGCGGTCGTACCACTAGATGTTGTGTCGGAGAGGGATCGCGACCAGTCGCCCCGCAATGCTTCACGCGTTGGCGGAACTGCTTGGCGGCGGGGTGAGTTGCGCCTCCAGCGCAGCGATGCGCGTGCTCAGCGCCGCGTTTTCTTCGCGCGCACGCACGGCCATCTCGCACACCGCTTCGAACTCGTCGCGAGGGACCAGGTTCATGGTGAGCAAGATGCGCTCGAGCTCGGCGCGCAAACGGTGCTCGATTTCGTCCTTGACGCCAGCCAAGGCACCCACCGCGCCGTCGGCGACGCGGGCGAGATCATCGAACAGGCGGTTCTCGTACGGCATGATGCGCTCTCCACCAAGCGGCGGTGCCCGCTGACAACAGCATAGGAAGGGGAAGGGTGCCACGGCAACCCATGTTGTGCCGCTTCCAGGGCGCGCCTATAAACGCATCCGGAAGCGCGGGGGCATCCGGGAGCGCGGGCATCCGAAGGCGCCGGCGGGCCGCAGGCAGCGGGGAGAAGGGATGATCGTCGTCACCGGCGGCGCCGGATTCATCGGCTCCAACCTGATCGCTGGGCTGGAGGCGCGGGGATTGGGCGAGATCGTCGTCTGCGACTCTTTCGGCCGCGCCGACAAGTGGCGTAATCTGGCGAAGCGCGATCTCGCCGACCTGGTCGCCCCCGACGCGCTGGCCGATTTCCTGGCCGCCAATCGTGGCCAGGTGAAGGCGATCTTCCATCTCGGCGCCAACTCTTCGACCACCGAGCGCGACGTGGACGTCATCGTCCGCAACAACATCACCCTGACGCTGGAGCTCTGGCGTTGGTGCGCCGAGGCTGGCGTGCGGATGATCTACGCCTCGTCGGCGGCGACCTATGGCGACGGGCAGAACGGCTTCGACGACGACGGCTCGGTCACGGCGCTGGCCAGACTGCGGCCCCTCAACCCCTACGGCTGGAGCAAGCATGTGATCGACCGCCGCATCGCCCGCATGGTCGCCGACGGCGCCGCGCGGCCACCGCAATGGGCCGGGCTCAAGTTCTTCAACGTCTACGGGCCGAACGAGTACCACAAGGGCGAGCAGCAGAGCGTCGCCGCCCACGTGTTCCGCGCCCTCGCCCAGGGCAAGCCCGCGACGCTCTTCCGTTCGCACCGGCCCGACTATCCCGACGGTGGCCAGCGTCGCGATTTCGTCTGGGTGGGCGACTGCGTCGACGTGATGCTCTGGCTCTACGACAATCCGGGCGTGAGCGGCCTCTTCAACATGGGGACCGGCGCGGCCCGCAGCTTCGCCGACCTGGCCGGGGCCGTGTTTGCAGCCTTCGGCCGGTCGGCCGAGATCGCATTCGTCGACACCCCTGAGGCCATCCGCAGTCGCTACCAGTATTTCACCCAGGCCGAGATGCACCGCCTGCGCAAGGCAGGCTATGGCCGCATCTTCACCACGCTGGAAGAAGGCATCACGCGCTATGTGCGCGACTTCCTGGCGCATGCGGATCTCTATCGGTGACCTTCGCCATCGCGTTCCCGGCGATCGACCCGATCCTGGTCCAGTTCGGACCCATCGCCATCCGCTGGTACGCGCTCGCCTACATCGCGGGCCTATTCCTCGGCTGGCGCTATGTGATCTGGCTGGCGGCGCGTTGGGACTCGAAGCTCGCGCGCGAGGACATCGACGACCTCCTGGTCTACGCCACGCTCGGCGTGATCCTGGGCGGGCGGCTCGGCTACGTCCTCTTCTACAATTTCGGCTACTACCTGGCGAACCCCGCCGAGGTGCTCTACGTCTGGCGTGGCGGCATGTCGTTCCATGGCGGGCTGATCGGCGTGCTGGTGGCCCTCGCCCGCTTTGCCAACAAGCGCGGCCAGCCCATGCTCGCCATCGCCGATCTCCTGGCGGCTGCCACGCCGATCGGCCTGTTCTTCGGCCGCGTCGCCAATTTCATCAACGCCGAGCTCTATGGCCGCCCGAGCGACGTAGCCTGGGCGGTGATCTTCCCGACCGGCGGCCCGGTGCCCAGGCATCCGAGCCAGTTGTACGAGGCCGCGCTGGAAGGCGCGCTGCTGTTCGTGGTCCTGCTGCTGCTCGCCCGGCGCAAGGACGTGGCGCGACGGACCGGCCTGCTCGCCGGCATCTTCCTAATCCTCTACGCCCTGATGCGCGCATTCGCCGAGTTCTTCCGCGAGCCGGACTGGGAGGTCGCCGTGCTCGGCATCAGCATCACCGCCGGCCAGCTCCTGTCGTTGCCGATGTTCGCGCTCGGCATCGCCTTCGTCCGCCATGCGCGACGGAAGGTACCCACATGATGGTGGGTGAGGCGCTCGCCGAGCGACGCGACGTCGCCGGGCGCCTCCACGCCCTGATCCGCCGCCTTGGCCCCCAGCCGCTCGCCACCTACATGGCCGAGGCGCTGCTGCACCCCGAGGACGGCTACTACCGCAACCGCGACCCGCTGGGCGCCGCGGGCGACTTCATCACCGCGCCCGAGATCAGCCAGATGTTCGGTGAACTCGTCGGCCTCTGGCTGGCAACCACGTGGCAGGCGCTCGGCCGCCCCGACCCGGTGGTCCTGGTCGAGCTCGGACCCGGCCGTGGCACGTTGCTCGCCGATGCGCTCCGCGCCGCCCGCGCGGTGCCGGGATTCCAGGCCGCCCTCCGCCTGCACCTGGTGGAGTCGAGTCACGCCTTGCGGGCACGGCAGCGCGCCCTCCTCGGCGCCGCCGTGGCCGGCTGGCACGACCGCTTCGACGATGTTCCGGACGGGCCCCTGCTGCTGGTCGCCAACGAGTTCTTCGACGCCCTTCCCGTGCATCAACTGGTGCGCACCGACGGCGGCTGGCAGGAGCGCCTGGTCGACAGCGACGGCGACCGCTTCACCCTGGTCACGAGCGCACGACCCTCCCTCCTCGCCGCGCTGGTACCGCCCGAGCTCGCGGCCGCGCCACAGGGCGCGTTGGTCGAGGTGTCGCCGGCTGCCATCGCCCTGATGGCCACGGTCGCCGGGCGGATCGCGGCTCGCGGCGGCGCGGCGCTGGTGCTCGACTATGGACCCGGTGTGCCGGCGCTCGGCGCGTCGCTGCGGGGGGTGCGCGCCCATCGGCCGGCCGATCCGCTGCAGGCGCCCGGCACCACCGATCTCAGCGCCGACGTCGCGTTCCCGACGCTCGCCCGGGTCGCGCGCGAGGCCGGCGCGCAGGCCTTCGGTCCGGTACCGCAGGGCGCGCTCCTGGCTGCCCTCGGCCTGGCGCAACGCGCCGAGCGGCTGCTCGCCCGCGCCACGCCGGCCCAGGCCGAGCAGATTCGGGCGGCCGCCTTCCGCCTGAGCGACCCCGCCGGCATGGGCATGGCCTTCAAGGCGCTCGCCGTATTGGCATCCGGCGCACCGACGCCGGCCGGATTCGGAGCCGGCGCGTGATCGTCGATCGCGCGCTGGTGCACCCCGGCCTCCGCCACGGATTCTTCACACGCCATGGCGGCGTCAGCGAGGGCATCTACCGTTCGCTCAATTGCGGTCTCGGATCGTCTGACGATCCCGTGGCCGTGACCGAGAACCGCCGCATCGCCATGGCGAAGCTCGATCTGCCGCTGGCTTCCCTCTGCACCGCCTATCAGGTGCACAGCGCCGAGGTCGCGGTGGTGGACCAGCCGTGGCCGCCCGGCATGGCGCCCCGGGTCGACGGCCTGGTCACCGACCGCGTCGACATCGCCCTCGGCATCCTCGCCGCCGACTGCGCGCCGATCCTCTTGGCCGATCCCAGGGCACGGGTGGTCGGCGCGGCCCACGCCGGCTGGAAGGGCGCACTCGCCGGCGTGGCCGAAGCGACCGTCGCGGCGATGGAGCGGGCAGGTGCCCGGGCCGCGGACATGGTCGCGGTGGTCGGCCCCTGCATCGGTGCCGCCCTTTACGAAGTCGGACCGGAACTCCGCGATCGCTACGTCGCCGCCGCGGCCGACCACGCCCGGTGGTTCGGGGCCGGGCGCGGCGACCGCTTGCAATTCGATCTGCCGGGCTTCGTCGGCGACCGACTCAGCCGTCTCGGCATCGGCCGGGTCGAGTTGGCCGGTCATGACACCTATGCCGACGCGGACGACTTCTTCAGCTACCGCCGCGCGACCCACTGCAAAGAGCCCGACTATGGCCGCAACCTGTCGACGATCGCCCTGGTCGGCGTCGACTGAGCCTGGGCGGCTCGGCCTGCTTCGCCGCTTTCATCCCGGGGCCTGCTTCGCCATGATCCGCCCACTCTCCCGATCTCCGCACCGATGAGACTGCCATGGCGCTGACCCCATCCCTGCAAGGCCCGAGCATGCCGCCCGCCACCGGCGGAGGGGCGCGCCAACTGGTCATCCTCCTGCACGGCGTCGGCGCCGACGGCAACGACCTGATCGGGCTGGCGCCGATCCTGGCGCGCACCCTGCCGCACGCGCGCTTCGTCTCGCCCAACGCGCCCTATCGCTACGACCTGGCACCGCAAGGCCACCAGTGGTTCAGCCTGCGTGACCGCTCGCCGGCCAGCACCCTGGCCGGGGTGCGGCAGACGGCGCCGATCCTGAACGCCTTCATCGACCAGCAGTTGGCGGCCCTCAAGCTTGGCGACGAGAGCCTGGCTCTGGTCGGTTTCTCCCAGGGCACCATGATGGCGCTTTATGTCGCGCTGCGCCGCGCGCGTACCTGCGCGGGCGTGCTCGGCTACTCGGGCCGCCTGGTCGGCGCCGAGACGCCGCGGGCCGAGGTGACCGCGCGGCCGCCCATCTGCCTGATCCACGGCACCCATGACGAGCTGATCCCGGTCGAGTCGATGCTGGAGGCGGCGGATGCGCTCGGCGCCGCCGAGGTGCCGACCCGCTGGCACATCCGCCCCGGCCTCGGCCACGGCATCGACGAGGAAGGCCTCGCCATCGGCGCCGACTTCCTGCGCAACGCCTTGGCTTTGCCGCGCGCCTGAGGGTACCGCTCGCCTCATTCCAAGGGATAGACCGCCTCCTCGCGGTGGATCGCGCGCTCGGTGCGGAGCACGCTCGAGAAGAGCGAGAACGCGGTAACCGGATAAGGCGGTAGCGTCAGACCCTCATGGCGCGCCAGGAAATCGCGCTCCCGTTCCAGCGGCGCGTCCTTGAGGCGGGCGAGGGCCACATGGGGCGTGAAGCCGCGGCTGTCACCCCGCCCCCCGATCTCGCGCAGCACCCGGTCGATCCGCCGCGCCAGGGTGTCGAGCGCCTCCGACTTCGCTACGCCGGCCCAGAGCACCCGCGGCCGCCCCGCGGTCGCGAAATGGCCGACGCCCGTCACGGTCAGCTCGAACGGCGGCGCCGCTACTTCGGCGAGGGCTTCGGCGATGTCGGCGAAGCGGGCCTCGGGGACCTCGCCGACGAACTTCAAGGTGAGGTGGAATTGCTCCGGCAGCGTCCATTTCGCCCCCGGCAGTCCGTTGCAGAGCGGCACGAGATCCGCCACCACTGCACCGGGTAGCGGGATCGCAACGAACAGGCGAATCACCTGAGCAGCGCCTCGACGTGGGGCAGGATGCGCTTGACGATCACCTCGACACCGGCCGCCGACGGGTGCACGCCGTCCCGCTGGACCAGGGCTGAATCCACCAACACCCCGTCGAGGAAGAAGGGATAGAGGGGCACGCCTTGCTTCGCCGCGAGGCGCGGAAAGATTGCGTCGAACGCCTTGCGGTAAGCCGGACCCATATTGGGTGGCGCCAACATTCCGGCGAGCAGGGTGCGAACGCCCCGGCGCTTCAAGGTCGCGAGCATCGCATCCAGATTGGCGTAGGTGACTTCGGGATCGATCCCGCGCAGGCCGTCATTGGCACCGAACTCGACGATTGCCGCCGTCGGCCGGTCGGCGAGCGCCCATTCGAGCCGCCCCCGGCCGCCCGCCGAGGTGTCCCCGGAGATGCCGCCGTTCTGCACCGTGACGCGGTGGCCGCGGGCCTTGAGCGCCGCCTCGAGCCGCGCCGGGAACGCCTGCTCAGGGGCGAGGCGGTAGCCCGCGACCAGGCTGTCGCCAATCACCAGCAAGCGGTGCTCGACGGTCGCCGCCGGCGCCGGACCGATGGCCACGGCCGCCAGCGCCACCAGCAGGAGACCGTTGACAAGGCGCGCTACGCTGCCATATGCCGCCCATAGGCGCAGCATCTCAGATTGCGCCCGTGGCGGGCGCCGATATGCCCCAGGATGATGCATGACGACAGAGCCCCTCGTTCAGCTCGACGACGTGCGGCTCACTCTCGCGAGCCGGGCCGGGCCGGTCAACATCCTCCAGGGCGTGACACTCCGGGTGGCGGGCGGGGAATCACTCGCCATCGTCGGCCCGTCGGGGTCGGGCAAGTCGACACTGCTGGCCACCATCGCCGGGCTCGAGCGCCCGACCAGTGGGCGCATCCGCGTGGCGGGCACCGATCTCGCGGCACTCTCGGAGGACGCGCTCGCGATTTTCCGCCGCCGCACCATCGGCATCGTGTTCCAGGCGTTCCACCTGGTGCCGACCATGACGGCGGAAGAGAACGTGGCGCTGCCGCTCGAGTTCGCCGGCGCGACGGGTGCGTTGGCGGTGGCCAGGGAGGCGCTCGATTCGGTTGGCCTGGCCGCCCGCCGGCAGCACTTTCCCGGCCAGCTATCCGGCGGCGAGCAGCAGCGGGTCGCGATTGCGCGGGCGTTCGTGGCGCGCCCCGCCCTCCTGCTCGCCGACGAGCCGACCGGCAACCTCGACCATGCCAACGGATTGATGGTCGCCGACCTGCTGTTCGCGCTCAGGCGCGCGCACGGCACGACCTTGGTGCTCATCTCCCACAACGAGGATCTGGCCGGCCGCTGCGACCGCACGCTGCGGTTGGATGACGGCCGCTTCGTCGCCGCGGAGGTGGACGTCCGGGTGTTCCGGCGCAAGCCGTGATGCGCGCGCTGCTCTTCGCCGGCACCCTCGCGGTCCGCGACCTGCGCGGCAGCCTGGCGCGGTTTCGCGTCTTCCTGCTGTGCCTCGGCCTCGGAGTCGCGGTGATCGCGGGTGTCGGTTCGCTCCGGTCCGCGATCGAGGCCGGCATCCGCGACCAGGGCGGCGCGCTGCTCGGCGGCGACGTGGCGGTGCGCTCCCACGGGCACGATCTGGATCAGGCGACGCGCGACTGGTTGCGGCGGAATGCCGCCGGCGTCTCCGCCGTCGCCACCTTTCGCGGCATGGCCGAGGCGAACGGGCGCCAAACCCTGGTCGAGGTAAAGGCGGTCGATGCCGCCTATCCGCTCTATGGCACCCTGCTGGCCGAGCCGAGCCGACCGCTCGCGGACCTGCTGGCGCCTGCCAACGGTGTCGGCGGCGCCGTGGTCGAGGCCGGAGTATTCGCGCGCCTCGGCATCGGTATCGGCGACCGGCTGCGGATTGGTGATGCCACCATCGTGATAACCGCGCTGCTGAAGGCCGAACCCGACCGCGCCACCAACCCCTTCGTCCTCGGCCCGCGCGTGCTGATCGCGTGGGACACGTTGCTGGCGACCGGCCTGGTGCAGCCCGGCAGCCAAGTGATGTTCGTCTACCGCGCCCGGCTCGACGACGGGGTCGCGGCCGGGCCGTGGCTGAGCGCGCTGCAGGCGGCCTTTCCCCAGGCGACGTGGGAAACCACCCAGCTCGCGGACGCCCGCCCGGGGGTGCAGCGCTTCGTCGATCGGCTCGGCTTTTTCCTCGAGCTGGTCGGCTTGACCGCCCTCTTGATCGGCGGCATCGGGGTCGGCGTCTCGGTCAGCGGGCACCTGGATGCCAAGCTGCGCACCATCGCGATCCTGCGCAGCGTGGGCGCCACCGCGGGACAGGTGTTCGGCCTGTGCCTGGCCCAGGTGGGGCTGGTGGCTGCCGTTGGCACCGCCGCTGGCCTGATCATCGGTGCGCTCACGCCCGCCACCGTAGCCGGTCTGCTCGCCGAGGCGGTCCCCGTGGCGGGAGCCACCCTCTACCCGCTCGCGCTCCTGCGCGCCGCCGCCTTCGGCCTGCTGACCGCGCTCCTGTTCGCGCTGTGGCCGCTCTTTCGCGTGCGCCGCGTGCCGGGGGCGCTGCTGTTCCGCGACCTGGTGGTGCCGGTGGCGGCAGCGCCGACGGCGACCGAGGCGCTGCTCCTGGTCGCCCTCGGCGGCCTGGTCGCCGCCTTCGCCGTGGTCGGCGCCGTCAACCGGCCGATCGCCATCTGGTTCGTGGTCGGCGCCGCCGGCGCGCTGTTCATATTCGCCGGCGCGGCGCGGCTGTTGCAGCGTGCCGCCCGGCTGCTGCCGCCCCTGCCGCGCCCCGACTTGCGGCTCGGCGTCGCCAACCTGCACCGGCCGGGCGCGCCGACCGTGCCGGTCCTGACCGCGCTCGGCGTCGGGCTGACCGTGCTGGTGACGGTCTTCCAGGTCGAGCACAACCTGACGCGGCACCTGGAGAGTCAGCTGCCGACCGCCGCGCCCTCGCTCTACGTGCTCGACATCCAGGCGGCGCAGGCGGACGATTTCGACGCCCTCGCCCTGACGCTCCCGGGGGTCGAGGACCTGGTGCGGGTGCCGATCCTGCGCGGCCGGCTGCACACGGCGAACGGGGTGCCGATCCAGACCATCGATGCGTCGCCCCAGGCGGAATGGGTGAAACGACGCGAGGTCGCGTTTTCCTACCTCGCCCGGATGCCGCTCGATGCCGAACTGAGGGCGGGGCGCTGGTGGCCGATCGACTACGCCGGTCCGCCCATCGTCTCGCTCGACGCCCGCGTCGCCGAAGGTTTCGGCATCAAGGTCGGCGACCGCATCAGCCTGCTCCTAATGGGACGCGAGATCGCGGCCGAGGTCGCCAATCTGCGGCGCATCGAGTGGGGCAGCTTCGGCCTCAATTTCGTGGTGATCTTCGCTCCCGGCGCGCTCGAGGCGGCGCCGCAGACCCATGTGGCGAGCCTACGCGTCGCCGCCGGCACCGAGGACGCCGCCTCGGCCGCGATCACGGCAGCGTTCCCCAGCGCCTCGGTCATCCCGGTGCGCGAGGCGCTGGATACGGTGCGCCAGGTTCTGGGGCGGGTGATCAACGCGGTGCGCGCCTCGGCCGCCGTTACGCTGGTCTCCGGCCTGATGGTCCTGATCGGCGCGGTCGCCGCCGGCCACCAGCGGCGCCTTTATGACGCAGTGGTCCTCAAGGTGCTTGGCGCCACGCGGGGCGATCTGGCGCGCGCCTATGTGGTCGAGTTCGGGCTGATCGGATCAATCGCCGCGGCCCTCGCCGGCGTGATCGGCACCCTCGCCGCGCGCGGCCTGGTGGCCCAGGTCTCGGGCGTCGGCTGGGACCTGGAGCCGGCGCGGATCCTGGTGACGGTGGCGACCGCCGCGGGCGTCGCCATCGCCGCTGGGTTCCTCGGCGCCTGGCGCGTGCTCGGCGAGCGGCCGGCAGCGCACCTGCGCCACCCTTGAGGGCGGTCGTTGACGGGTAGCCGCCGTGCTATGGTGAGCGCGACCGCGCTTCTACAGGAGAGGAACGCCATGCCGATTTTCATCACCACGGGCCGTTACACGCAGGGCGCCGTCAAGGCCATGATCGCCAAGCCCGAGGACCGCTCCAAGGCGGTGGCGGCGGCGTTTCGAAGCGTCGGCGGCAAGCTGATCGCCTACTACGTCACTTTCGGGGAGGATGATTTCATGGTAATCGCGGAGGCTCCGAGCGCCCATGAGGCGGCGCAAGTGCTGTTTACCGTCGGCGCCGGCGGGTTCGTCACCAATACCAAGACTATCCTGGCCATGAGCGCGGCCGAGGCCAAGGAGGTGTTCAAGAAGGTCGGCAAGGTCGATTACCGCACCCCCAAGGCCCGCTGAGCGCGCCCGACGGCTATTGAATCCGCGGCCTCCAGACAGCATATTTCCACTCGAAACCACCTGATTCCGGGAGACCTGACACCATGGCTCTGAACACCCAGCGGCGCTACACCGCGCGCACGGCCACCATCGAGGCAGTCGACGAGGGCCTGCGCGCCTACATGTTGCGCGTATACAACTATATGGCGTCGGCGCTCTTGCTGACGGGTATCACGGCGATGGTCGTGGCCCAGTCGCCGGTCTTGACCCAGGTGATCTTCGGTACTCCCCTGAAGTGGGTCGTGATGCTGGCACCGATCGGCCTCGTCCTCTTGTTCAGCGCCCGCCTGCACACGCTCAGCTTCGGCGCCGCCCAGGCGATCTACTGGGGCTTCGCCGCGTTGATGGGCATGTCGCTCGCCTCGATCTTCCTGGTGTTCACGGGCGAGAGCATCGCGCGGGTCTTCTTCGTCACCGCGGCCGCCTTCGGTGGACTCAGCCTCTACGGCTACACCACGAAGAAGGATTTGAGCGGCTGGGGCTCGTTCCTGATCATGGGGCTGATCGGCATCGTCCTGGCCTCGCTGGTCAACCTGTTCCTCGCCTCATCGGCCCTGCAGTTCGCCGTGTCCGTGATCGGCGTGCTGGTGTTCGCCGGCCTGACCGCCTACGACACCCAGCAGATCAAGGAGGTGTACGTCGAGAGCTATGGCGAGGCGACACTCGCCAAGTTGTCCCTGATGGGCGCCCTCAGGCTCTATCTCGACTTCATCAACCTGTTCGTCATGCTGTTGCACCTGTTCGGCAGCAACCGCCAGTAGGCAACCTCGGACCGCGTCGCCCCGAGAGGTGCGGCGACCCAGCGCCCGGCGGGATACCTCGCCGGGCGCTTGCGCTGCACGGATACCTTGCGGCATCCCATCTGACTCCTCATGTTTGCAAGTGGTGATTGCGCCATCTGAAGGGCGCATCCGGAGCCAAGGGAGGCCAACGCGTGATCGTCCATCGCAAGGTAACCACCTGGATGTTGGTGGCGGACGGGGCGCGAGCGCGGTTGTTCGCCAATCACGGACCGAAGACGGGGCTGACCTTGGTCCAGGAGGAGAGCTCGGAGCGCGCCCGTCTCCAGGCGAGGGAGATCATGGCGGACAAGCCCGGCCGGAGCATGGAGTCGGCCGGCGGTGGCCTGCGCCACGGAGTGGCGTACCGCACGGACCCGCAGGAACTCGCGAAGCAGAAGTTCCTGCGCCACCTAGCCGACATCCGAACCGAGGGGCGGCGCTGCAAGGCATTCGAGCACCTGGTCCTGGTGGCGCCGCCGCACGCCCTCGGCGAGCTGCGCAGCCAGATCGACAAGCACACCATGGAGTGCGTCAGCGTCGAAATCGGCAAGGACCTGACCCGGGTGCCCGAGCACGACCTGCCGCGGCACCTGAGCCAGGCGATCAAGCTCTAGGGTCCGGACTCAATTGATCCACCAGATGACGATAGCCGCGATAAGGATGGCTGAGAAGAAGTTGCGCGCGAGCTTGTCGTAGCATGTGGCGATGCGGCGGAAGTCCTTGAGACGTCCGAACATGCGTTCGATCAGGTTGCGCTGGCGGTAGGCGATGGCATCGTAGGGAATGAGCTTTTTTCGGGTTGGGTTGCAGG
>SHWA01000004.1 GCA_009693995.1 Alphaproteobacteria bacterium
GCACCCCCGCCTCGGCGAGGAGCACGTTCATGTGCCCCGGCATGCGTCCGGCCACCGGGTGGATGGCGAAGCGCACCTCGGCGCCGCGCTTCTCGACCAAGTCGGCGAGCTCGCGCGCCTGATGCTGGGCCTGGGAGACGGCGAGGCCGTAGCCCGGCACCACCACCACCCGCTGCGCGTAGACCAGGCGCAGCGCCGCGTCCTCGACGCTGATCGCCGCCATTTCGCCGCCGGCGGTGGCGCGTGATACGCCGGCGGCGGCCACCTCGGCGCTGCCGAAGGCACCGAACATGACGTTGCCGAACGAGCGGTTCATGGCCCGGCTCATGAGCAGGGCGAGGACGAAGCCGCTGGCACCGTCGAGGGCGCCGGCGATGATCAAAATGTTGTTGTCGAGGGCGAAGCCAGTCGCCGCCGCCGCCAGCCCGGCGTAGGAGTTGAGCAGCGCGATCACCACCGGCATGTCGGCGCCGCCGATCGGCACCACCATGAGCACGCCGATGGCGACGGAAAGCCCCAGCATGGCCCAGAACACCCAGGCCGCCTCCGGCTGCCAAACCAGATAGGCCAAGCCGCAGAGCACGATGCCGAACAGGACCAGGTTGGAGGTGTTCTGATAGGGGTAGGTGAGCGGGCGCCCGGGCAGCAGCCCTTGCAGCTTGCCGAACGCCATCAGACTGCCCGTGACCGTGATGGCACCGAACAGCACCTCGAAGCCGAGGGCCGCCATCTTGGCCGCGGAAATCGCGACGGTGCCGCCGACCACCGGCGCCTTGATGTATATGCCGACGCCGACCAGGATCGCCGCCAGCGCGCCGAACGCATGGGAGAACGCGATCCGCTGCGGCATCGCCGTCATCGGCACCCACATGCCCATGGGATAGCCCACGATCGCGCCGACGATCAGGCCGATCAGGATCCACTCGTAGGTGACGATCTCCTGGTGCGCCAGCGTGGCGAGGATCGCCAGCAGCATGCCGAGCATGGCGTAATGCATCCCCCGGCGCGCGGTCTCGGGCCGGCCGAGGCCGCGCAGCGCCAGGATGAACAGCACCGAGGCGGTGAGGTAGACGAGTTGGATCAGGGCTTCGGTCATGGTCTCTTCCGATGGCGCGGCCGGGCGGCGGCGGGCGGGGTGGCGGCGGCGTCAGTCGGCGGGGGTCGAGCGCCGGAACATCTTCAACATACGGTCGGTGATCAGGAACCCGCCCACCACATTGGCCATGGCGCAGGCGGCGGCGACGGTGCCGAGCACGGTGGCGGCGATCCCCTTGTCGGCGCCGGCCAGCACCAGGGAGCCGACCAGCGAGATGCCCGAGATCGCGTTGGTCGCCGCCATCAGCGGGGTATGCAGCAGCGGCGGCACGCGGGTGATCGCCTGAAAGCCGACGAACCCGGCGAGCACGAACACGTAAAGCTGGATCAGCGCGGTGGCGGTCAAGGGCGGACCTCCCGGATCAGGCGACGGTGGGGGTGATGATCGCGCTCGGCTTGTGCCCGAGCAGGGCGACGGTGATCGGGTCGGTTTCGTCGAGGGCGATGCCACCCTCGCGCGACAAGTGGGTGAGCAGCGCGCGCATGTTGCCGCCAAAGAGCCGGCGGGCGTCGGTCGCGTGGGCGCTCGGCAGGTTGGTCGGGCCGAGGACCGTCACGCCTTCGTGCACCACCTCCGCGTCGGGCCGGGTCAGCGCGCAGTTGCCACCGCCCTCGGCGGCCAGATCCACCAGGACGGCGCCGTTCGGCATCACCGCGACTCCCTTGGCCTCGATCAGACAGGGCGCCGGCCGGCCCGGCACCTGGGCCGTGGTGATCACCAGGTTCATCTCGGGCAGGTGCTCGGAGAGCGTGCGGATGGCGCTCGACTGCTCGTCTTCCGACTGCTCGTGGGCGTAACCGCCGGCGCCTTCGGCGTCGGGGGTCAGCCAATCCGGCTTGATGAAGGTCGCGCCCAGGCTCTCGATCTGCTCGCCGGCGGCGAGGCGGATGTCGAAGCCGAACACCCGGGCGCCGAGGCGCCGCGCGGTCGCGACCGCCTGCAGGCCGGCGACGCCGGCGCCGACCACCAGGACCTTGGCAGGGCGCACCGTGCCGGCAGCCGTGCTCATCATCGGCATCAAGGTGCTGATGCGCGCACTTCCCAGCAGCACGGCGGCGTAGCCGGCGATGGTCGCCTGGGTGGACAGCACGTCCATTTCCTGGGCGCGCGAGATACGCGGCAGGCGCTCGAGGCCGAGATGGGTGATGCCCCGCTGCCGCACCCGTTCCTCGACCCGGGCGTCGCGGCCACCGAGCGAGATCAGGAGACAGCCTTCGGGGAGGAGCGCAAATTCCTGGTCGCTGGGTGCCCGCACCTTGAGCAGGGTCTCCGCCCGCTCCAGGACTGCGGGGACGCCCTGCACGATCTCGGCCCCCGCCACCTGGTAGCCATGGTCGGAGAAGTGCGCGGCCGCGCCCGAGCCCTGCTGCACCACGACCCGCACCTTGCCGGCGAGCCGCTTGACGTCGTTGGGTGAGAGCGCGCACCCGCCGCTCGCCCTCGCGCACCTCGGCGAGGACCCCGACCACTCCGGGCTTAGACGATCACACCGCCCCCTTGTCCCCGATCACCGCAATCGACGGGCCGGCTGGTCCCCGTGGTGGCATGCGGCGGGACCTCTGCCGCTGACCGCTTCGGTGGAGTGGCGCGCCCGAGAGGATTTGAACCCCTAACCCCCAGATCCGTAGTCTGGTGCTCTATCCAATTGAGCTACGGGCGCCCGACCAGACGACTGCCTCTGGCACCTGGTGGATCGACTCGAACTTCGAGTGCCGTTCCCCCTTCGTCCCTACCCCGACGCCCCCCTTTGACGGGGGAGGGTAGGGAGGGGGGTACCAATCAGCGAATCATTGGATCGTGTCAATCCACTTGCGGCCCGGCGGCATCGGCGGACAGTAGCCAATTGCCACAACCGGTGGCAAGCAAGCGGCAGGGAATGCCATGTTATGCCGAAGCCATCATGGCGCTTGAGAGGGGGAATCGCATTGGCTACACTGTCGCACACTCTGACCCCCTGTTGGTTACGCTTCCGTAATAGCCATCAGAACAAGCCGTTACAACGACACGGGCTGATTCGATTGGCACTCTCCCGATGCGGGTCGCTCCGTCGGCACCCCAACCCATGCAGCGATCTGCCATGAACGCATATCTTGCTCGCGTCACCGTTCTTGCGGCCGCTCTGCTGGCCGGCGGCTGCTCCGTGATCGACGACGACCTCTGGCCATCCATCTCCGAGCCGCCGGTGCGGGGCGCCAAGGGCAGGCCCGAGCGGGTCGAGATCGCCGCCGCCGCGAGCGAGCGCGCGGCCCAGCCGGCGAGCGCCGCGGTGGCACGGTCGGAACTGGCGGCGGCCGACGCGGCCGCGGCCGGCGGACCCACCCAGGTCGGCCTGAAGGCCGCCGAGCACCGGCGCGAGCTCGAGAAGCTGAAGGGTTCGGTCGACAGTCACCGCCGCGGCTATCAGGACCTGCGCGCCACGGCCGAGCAGAAGGCGCTGCGCTATCACGCGACGGTCGGCGCGATCAACGCGCGCCTGCAGGTGGGAACCACCCCGGGCAACCCGTCCCTGGTCAGCCAATGGAATACAGCTCAGGGCGAACTCGATCAGCTGCAGAACGACATCGCCGCCCTCAACATGGTGGCCAACGCCACCGCGGGCGACTCCGCCACCACCGCCTATCTGGTCGACTCCGTGCGCGCGACCTACCAGCTCACGGGCGCGATCGACGAGGATCACCGTCAGCTCGCCCTGGTCGAGGACGACGTGAACCGGCAGGCGGTGACCATCGACCGCCTGCTCGACGAGGTCACCGACACGGTCAATCGCCAGACCACCTACGTCAACGCCGAGCGGCGCAACCTGGTCACCCTCGCCCGCGCCATCAAGACCGGCGAGGCGTTCGGGGCCAGCCTTGCCAACCGCCCCTTGGCGCCGAGTGCCGCGGCGCCGGCCAGCCTGCCGGCCAGTGGCTCAGCCCGGGCGCTCGCCGGCGAGTCGCGCCAGCCGCTGGTGGTGATCCGCTTCGACCGCCCCGACGTCCCGTACGAGCAGGCGCTCTACGCGGCGATCAGCCGGGCGCTCGAGGACCGGCCCGAGTCGATCTTCGACCTGGTCGCGGTCGCGCCCGGCCAAGGTTCGGCCTCGCAGATCGCACTCAACACCAGCCGCGCCAAGAAGCATGCCCAAGACGTGATGCGCACGCTCTCCGACATGGGCCTGCCGGCCCAGCGCGTGTCGCTGTCGGCATCGACCAGCACCGAGGCGCAGGTGAGCGAGGTCCGCATCTACATTCGCTGACGGCAGGCATCCCTGCCGGGAGGGCCTGAGGATGCTGCACCGAATTCGCACCCTGCTGCTGGCCGGGTTCCTGTTCCTGCCCGCCGTCGCCCTGGCCCAGGCTGTGGACTTGTCCACCGATGACCGGGTCGCCATCCGCCAGATCATTACGCGCCAGATCGACGCCTTCCGCCGCGACGCCGGCGAAGAGGCCTTCGCCTACGCCGCGCCCGGCATCCGCGCTACCTTCATGTCCGCTGACATATTCATGGCGATGGTGCAGAGCGCCTACCAGGCGGTCTACCGGCCGCGCTCGGTCCAGTTCGAAGAGATCATCGATTTCTACGGGCGCCCGGCGCAGCGGGTGCACCTGATCGGCCCCGACGGCATTCCGGTGATCGCGGTCTATCCCATGGAACGCCAGCCGGACGGGAGCTGGCTGATCGCCGGCTGCTACCTGATCCCGACCGACGCCCGCTCCACCTGAGACCGATCGGCGCGGCCGCGCCTCAACCGACCAGCCGATAGAGGCGGAGCGCGGCCAGCGCCATGACCTTGGCCGCGTTCACCATGTCCTCGACCACCACGTACTCGTCGGGCTGGTGGGCGAGTTCCAGGATGCCGGGACCATAGGCGACGCAATCGTGCAGGTGGCCGATGCGGGCGATGTGCTTCTGGTCGTAGGTGCCGGGAGATGCCACCAGCGCGGCCGGGCGCCCCAGCACCGCCTGGACCGCGAAGGCGAGCGCCTGCACCACCGGTGCGTCGGCCGCGGTCAAGGTCGGCAGGAAGGTCATGATCTCGCGCACCTGGTAGTCGATTCCCGGCCACTCCCGCGCCACCGCGTCGAGCAGCGCCATGATCTCGGCCTTGACGTCCTCCAGTCGCTCCTCGATCAGGAAACGGCGGTCGAGCACCAGGCGGCAGCGGTCGGCGACCAGCGCCGGCGGATAGCCGCCCATCCCCTCCGCGACGCCGCCATGGATGGCGTTCACGTTGAGCGTCGAGGCGCGCGCCCCCGGCGGGATCACCGGCATCTGCGTCAGGCGCCGGCCGAGGGCCGGCAGCAGCTCGCGCTCGACCTTGGCCAGGAAGGCGGCGGCGGCGCGGATCGCGCTCACCCCCAGGAACGGCATGGAGCCGTGGGCGATGCGGCCGGTGAAGGCGACTTCCGCCCACCATACCCCGCGGTGGCCGAGGCAGATGCCGTCCACGTTCAGCGGCTCGGGGATGATGACGTGGTCGACGCGCGGGCGCGAGAACAGCCCCTGCTCCGCCATCCACCCGACCCCGGCGAAGCCGCCGGTCTCTTCGTCCACGGTCCCCGAGACCTCGACCGCGCCCGGTAGCGCGATGCCGGCCGCGAGCAACCCTTCGACCGCGATCACCGCCGCGGCGATGCCGCCCTTCATGTCGCAGGCGCCACGGCCGTAGAGCCGGCCGTCCCGGACGGTGCCGGCGAAGGGATCCACGCTCCAGCCGGCACCGGGCTCGACCACGTCGATGTGGCCGTTGAAATGGACGCAGGGGCCGGGCCGCACACCCTCGCGCCGCGCAAGAACATTGAGGCGCGGATGGCGCGGATCATCGCCGGGCGCCCCCTCGGCATGCAGGTAACGTACCTCGAAGCCGCGCCGGCGCAGCCGCTCGCCGAGCGCCTCGGCGCACACCCGGTAGGCATCCCCCGGCGGGTTGATGGTCGGGATGCGCACCAACTCCCGGGTCAGGGCCACCAGATCGTCGCGCCCCGAGTCGATCCGGGCGAAGACCTGCTCGACCAGAGTGGCGGTCGGCGTGGGCGGGGGTGTGTGGGGCATGGCCTCACGCTAGCGGCCGCAGGCGGCGCGGGTCAACGGTGGGTGCTTGGCAGCGGATGCGAGCGTGGTAGTGTCGCGCCTCCCATGCGCAACCCGATCCCCCTCGCCGCGGACCGCCCGCGCGTCCGCCTCCTGCCCGAGCACGACCGCCGGGTCGCCGGCGGCTTCCCCTGGGCCTTCTCCAACGAGGTCGCCATGGACGCCGCGACCAAGGCGCTGCCGCCCGGCGGCCTGGTGGTGCTGGAGACGGCGCGGGGCGCACCGGTCGGTGTCGCCATGTTCAATCCCCATTCGCTGATCGCGGCGCGACTGCTGGCGCCCGAGATCGACGCCGTCATCGACGCCGACTTTCTCGCCGCCCGGTTGCAGACGGCCCTCGCGCTCCGCGCGAGGCTCTACGCCCTGCCCTATTACCGGCTGGTCCATGCCGAGGCCGACGGTCTGCCCGGACTGATCGTGGATCGCTATGGCGACGTGGTCGTGTGCCAGATCAACAGCGCCGGCATGGAGCGGCTGCGGGGCGAGGTGCAGGCGGCGCTCCAGGGCGTGCTGGCGCCGCGCGCACTGGTGCTGCGGGCCGACCGGCCAGTGCGGGCACTGGAAGGACTGGCCGACGAGGACGACGCGATTTTGGGCGAACTCGACAATCCCGTCGCCCTGGTCGAGAACGGCGCGCGCTTCCGGGCCGACGTCCTCGGCGGACAGAAGACCGGCTGGTTCTTCGATCACCGCGATAACCGCGCGTTCATCGCTCCGCTCTGCCGGGGCGGGCGCGTGCTCGACCTCTACGGCTATACCGGCGGCTTCGCCGTACAGGCGGCCATGGCCGGCGCGACCGAGGTCTTGGCCATCGACCGCTCCGAGCCGGCCCTCGCCCTGGCGGCGCAGGCCGCGACCGAGAACGGAGTCGCCCCGCGCTGCCGCTTCGAGCGCGGCGAGGTGTTCGGCGCGCTTGAGCGGCTGGCCGCCGCGAGCGAGCGCTTCGACGTGGTGATCGCCGACCCGCCGGCCTTCGTGAAATCGCGCAAGGAACTGAACGCGGGCGCCCGCGGCTACCGCAAGCTGGCGCGGGGCGCCGCGCGCCTGGTGGCATCGGGCGGCCTGTTGCTGATCGCCTCATGCTCGCACCTGGTTGACATGGCGACCTTCGGCGAGGAGGTGCGCCGCGGCCTGCGTGACGTCCGCCGCGCCGGGCGCATCATTCGCAGCGGCGGCGCCGGGCCCGATCATCCGATCCACCCGGCGCTCGCCGCCTCCGCCTACCTCAAGTGCCTGGTGCTGGCGCTGGACTAGGTCAGGGGGCTCGGCAGCTCGACCTGGAACGTGGTGCCGGTCGCGTCCGAGCGCAGCAGGCGCACCTCGCCGCCGTGCGCCCGGGCGAGATCGCGGGCGATCGGCAGCCCGAGGCCGCTGCCGCCGAGCCGGGCCGAGCCGGCGAAGGGCTTGAACAGGTTCTCGCGCGCCTTCGGCGGCAGGCCGGCGCCGCTGTCACTCACGTCGATCTGCACAACCTCGCCCTCGCGTCGGGCGGAAATGGCGAGGCGGCCGCTGCCATTCATGGCCTGGGCGGCATTGCGCGCCAGATTGGCGATGATTCGGTGCACCAGGTCGCGGTCGGCGAGGAGACGCAACGTGGGTGCCACGTCGATCCGCCAGTCGACGCCGTTCACGGCCGGTCGCAATCCGGCCCGGACCTCATCCACCACCGGCAACAGGGCGAACCAGTCGCGCCCGGGCTCCGGCGTCTCGGCGCGCACATAGTCGAGGGTCTTGGCGCACAGCGTCGCCGCCCGATCGATGGCGTTGATCAGGATCGGCGCGGCGCGGCGCACGGCGGGATCGCTGCTATTCACCAGGCGGTCGGATTCGAGCACCGCGCTCTGCAGCATGTTGCGCAGATCATGGTTGATCTTGCTGACCGCCTCGCCCACGCCGGCGAGCCGCTCCTTCTGGTCGAGCATGGCGCGGACGCTGCGTTGCAGCGAGGCGAGCTCGCGCTGCAGGACCCCGATCTCGTCCTGCCGGTCGCTGATCGGAACCACGCGCCGCGCATCCCCGGGCGCGGCCGAGAACGCGGTCAGGTTCTCGACGATGCGGCGCATGGGCCGCACCATGAGCCACTGCAGGCTGAGATAGACCAGCGCCGCCGAGATCAGCGAAAGCATCATGGAGAGCGTGAAAATGCGCCACGAGTACGCCAGCATCTCGCGCCGGAGAACGGTTTCGTCGAGGATGATCTCGACCGTGGTCTCAGCGTCCAGCGGGGCGGTCCCGGTGACCCGGATCACGCGACCCTCGCCCGCGAGCAAGGTGACGAACGCGTCGCGTGCGAGACCAGCCGGCGTCACCGCATTCAGGTCGAAGGACGCATCGATCGGCGGCGGCTCGCCGAACAGCAGATAGCTGGCGTCGCGCCGGCGCAGCGCGATCGCCATCACCCGCGCGTGGCGGATCATGCCGTGCTCGAGCACCGGCAAGAGCTCGGATGGCGGCATCGCCTCGGTCACCAGGCTCGCCTGATGCGCCGAGGCGATGCGCTGCTCCAGGTAGGCCTGGCGGTGGCGGGCGATGGAGGGAACATAGATCAGCACCTCGCCCAGCATCACGAACAGAATCGTGAGCACGAGCAGCCGTGCGGACAGGCTCCTGAATATGGCCGCGATCCCGGGCGTGTTCCGCTGCATGGGTGGAACTCTAGAACAGTCCGGCAACGCGAAACCAGCGCCAGACTGGCGGCTCTCAGGGGAAACGCAGCAGGAAGCGGACCAGGCGCCGCGTGCGGTCGCCGAACAACGCCGGTGTGAAGTAACTGCCGGCCGCCCGTTTGCTGATCTCCGCCAAGGTCGGGTAGGGCGTGATGAGGGAGGCCATCGCCGCGATCGGCAGCCGCCGTGCGATCATCAGGCACCAGGGTTGGATCAGCTCGCCCGCGTGTGCGCCGACGATGCCGGCACCCAGCACCCGGCCGCGCGGCGTGGTGATCACCTTCACCAGGCCAGCGGTGGCGCGCTCGGCCCGGGCCCGGTCGTTGTCGCCGTACGGCCAGCGCAGCACGCGGATAGCGCCATGCCGCGCGCGCGCGGTGGCCTCGGTCAGCCCCACCTGGGCGAGCTCGGGATCGGTGAAGGTGACCCAGGGGACCGCGCTGTCATCGACCCTGGCCGGCAAGCGGAACAGCAGGTTCCGCATCACGATGCCGGCGTGGTAGGCGGCCATGTGCGTGAACTGATGGCTGCCCACGACGTCGCCGATGGCGTAGGCGCGGCGATTGGTGGTGCGCAGGCGTCGATCGACCTGAATGCCGCGCGCGCTGTAGGCGATCCCCGCCGCCTCCAGCCCGAGCCCGGCGACGGTGGCGGCACGGCCGGCCGCCACCAGCAGATGGCTGCCCGAGAGGGTGCGCGCGCCGTCTGGTCCGGTGACGCGGACCGCAACGCCCCCGCCCGACGCGGCGGCGACCGCATCGACCCGGGTGCGCTCCAGGATTTCGATCCCCTCGCGGCGCAAAGCCGTGAGCGCGACCTCGGCCAGTTCCGGGTCGTCCTTGGCCAGGGCGGCGGCCATCTCGACCACGGTCACACGGGCACCGAGCCGCCGGTGCGCCTGGGCCATCTCCAGGCCGACGGGGCCGCCGCCGACGACGATCAGATGCGCCGGGCACACCCGATTTTCGAACACGGTCTCGTTGGTGAGATAGGGGACCGCCGCCAAGCCGGGGATCGGCGGCACCAGCGGGCGCGAGCCGGTCGCGATCACGAACCGCCGCGCGCGGACCACGCTCTCGCCCGCCTGTACCGCATCGGCGGCGATGAACGCGGCATGGGCACGGATCACGCGCACACCCAGCGCGGCGAACCGCGCTTCCGAATCGTGCGGGGTGATCGACTGGATCACCTCCTGCACATGGTCCTGGACGCCGCCGAAGCGCACCCTGGGCGGCCCGCCGTCCAGGCCGAAGGGTGCGGCGCTCTCCTGGGCGTGGGCGCGGTGCGCCGCCGCCAGCATCGCCTTGGACGGTACGCAGCCATAATTGAGGCAGTCGCCGCCCATCCGCGCAGCCTCGATCAGGACCACGTCGGCTCCCATCTGGCTGGCACCAGCCGCGACCGACAGGCCGCCGGAGCCCGCGCCGATGACACAGATGTCCGCCCGCACCTGATTCGCCATGGACCCGTCCCTCTCGCCCTGCGCCCGCCTGGTTGGGAACTATCGCCGCTGGCTAAGTACCGCCACCAATCACGGTTGCACACGTACCCGTGTGACGGTGGTCGCGGCCCGGATGCGTTGGTGCGGGGTAACACGGCGCATAGTTGACCATTGCTTAAAGCCGGCGTCGGCACAATGGCGCCCGGCCTGCTAGAATTTGGGTTGGCATGGTGCCGGGTCGCGCTCCGCGCCCGCCACCGGAGGTCGCGAATGTCGGCTGCACGCGCTGGATGTCTGGGATGGCTGCTGCTCGCGCTGCTCCTTGCGCCTGCCGCCGCGGCCGACACCCGGACCGCCGGCACCCCGACCGGCCACTACGACGAGGCCCTGACGTTCTACGAGAAGGGCGACACCCGGGCGGCGATCGTCGCGCTCAAGGCGGCGCTGGTGGCGGAGCCCCGGCACCTGCCGGCGCGCGTGCTCCTGGGCCAGGCCTACCTGCGCAATGGCGACATCGTCGCGGCGGAGTTCGAACTGCTGCGCGCCCGCGAAATGGGGGCGGATGAGAACTCGATCATCGTGCCGCTGGCCCAGGCCTATCTGCTGCAAGGCAAGGCCCGCGAGGTGCTGGGTGAGTTCCGCACGCGCGGCCGTCCGCGGGACGTGGAAACCGAGCCGCTGCTGCTCCACGGCGCCGCCCATCTCAAGCGCCTGCACGTGATCGAGGCGGAGCAGTCGTTCCGCGAGGCGGCGCAGCTCCGGCCCGACTACGCCGCGCCCGAGCTCGGGCTCGCCCAGGCGCTGGTGTTCAGGGGTGACGTCGCTGGCGCGGCGGAGCGGGTCCAGGCGGCACGGCAGCGTGATCCCGAACACGCCGACGTCTGGGCCCTGACCGGCGATGTGCGCCGCCTGCAGGGCGACAACCGGGGCGCGATCGAAGCGTACGGTATGGCGATCGCCCGCAATCCGTCGCATATCAGCGCCCGTCTGGGGCGGGCCGGCGCGCTGATCCACACCAACCAGAACGACGCGGCCTTCGCCGACGTGAACGCGATCCTGGACATGCTGCCGAACGAGCCGCAGGCCGCCTATCTCCTGGCGGTGCTGCTGGCGCGCCAACAGCGCACCCAGAACGCCCTCACGGTGCTGCGCGAAGTGGCTGCCATCGTCGGCGGCTATGACATCGACCGGCTCGACTACTCGCCGGCGCTGCTGCTGATCGGTGGCGTCGCCCATTATCTGACCGACAACCTCGACCAGGCCTATACCCTGCTCAGCCGCTATCGTGACCTGGTCCGGCACAATGCGATCGCCAATCGGGTTCTCGCCTCGGTGCTGACCCGGCGCGGCGAGAGCCAGCGCGCCGTCGCGCTGCTCGAGGAATCGGTCGGAGTGACCGGGGGCGACGTTCAGCTTCTGGCGCAGCTCGCCGCGACGTACCTGAGCCAAGGCCAGTACGTGCGCGCGACCGAGACTTTCGAGCGCGCGGCCGCCGCCTATCCGAAGCAGGCGGCGATTCGCACCCAGCTCGGCCTGGCGCGGCTGTGGGGCGGCGACAGCCGGCAAGCGGCCGAAGACCTGCAACAGGCCCTCGCCCTGGATCCCACCTCGCAGCGCGCCGAGTACCTGCTCGCCGTATCGCAACTGCATCATCACGACTATGCCGCCGCGCTGACGACGGCCGAGCGGCTGGCCAGCCGCGAACCGACCAACCCGCTCGCGGCCAACTTCCGCGGCGCCGCGCAGACGGGGCTCGGCGACGTGGCCGCCGCGCGGCTCAGCTTCGAGCAGGCAGTCACGCTCAGCCCGCGCTATCTGCCGGCGCAGCTGAACCTGGCACGACTGATGATCCGCACGGGACAGCCGGATGCGGCCCGCGAGCGCCTGGTGCAGGTGCTGGCTCAGAACACCGGCAGCGTGACGGCCATGCTCGAGTTGGCACGGATCGACCAACAGTTGGGCCGGTTGACCGACGCCGTCGTCTGGGCCGAGCGCGCCCGCGCCGCCGCCGGCAGCGACCGCGAGGCGACCGCGCTGCTGATGGATCTCTATGTTCGCGTCAGCCGCAGCGAGGACGCGCTGATGGTGGCGCGCGATCTGGAGTCGCTTGCGCCCGACGACGTCGATGTCGTGGAGGCGATCGGCAAGGTCGAGCTGGCGACCCTCCGGCACTTGCGCGCCTCCACCACGTTCCGCCGCGCCGGCGAGCTTCTCGCCGGCTCGCCCGAGGGACTGCACCGCGTTGCCAACTATCTGCTGCGCGCGCGCGACACGGAAGGGGCCCGCCAATTGCTGCGCCGCGCGCTCCTGGTCAATCAGAGCTACCTGCCGGCATACGCCGCGCTGGTCGAGATCGAGCTCGGCAATGGCAACCTCGGCGAGGCGATGCGGATCGCGAATGAGGCGAATGGTGCCCAGCCGGCCGCCGCGCTGGGACAGATTCTGCGCGGGGACGTACTGGCGCGGCAGGGCCGGCTGGTGGAGGCCGAGGCCGCATATTCATCCGCGTTGGCGCGCGAGCCTTCGTCCAACATCGTCGTCCGCCTGTACCGGATCAAGCGCGACCGCAACCAGCACGCGGCCGGCGTGAAGCTGCTCGAGGACTGGCTGGCGGAGCGCCCCGATGATCCGGTCGTACGGCTGGTGCTCGCCACCGCCCACATCCACGCCAAGCAGCCGGAGACCGCGATCGCGCTCCTCGAGCGCATGGTCGCAGACGGAGTGCAGAGCGCCGCGGTGCTCAACAACCTGGCGTGGCTCTATCACGAGAAGGGGGATTCCCGGGCGCTGGCAATGGCCGAGCGGGCCTACGCGCTGACACCGGACGATGTCGCCACCATCGACACCCTGGGCTGGATCGCGACCCACCGCGGCGACACCATGCGCGGCCTCAATCTGTTGCGCGAGGCCCATGCGCGCGCCTCGACCGACCCGCGTGTCCGCTACCACCTGGCGGTCGCGCTGCGCCGCGCGGGGCGCACCCAGGAGGCGCGGCGCGAACTCGAGCAGGCGCTGGGCGCCGGTATCCCCTTCGCCGACACCGCGGCGGCGCGGGCCCTGCTGCGGCAGCTCGGCAGCGGCGGCTGAGGGTATTTCGGGGGGTATTTCGGGGACACAATACTTAATTCTGTTATTATTACCGAGGCACCTGATCTGATTCAGGCGTACAATTATGTATTGTGTCCCCGAAATTTATGCTGGCGCCGACGGCGCGCGAACAGGGCGAGGCAGAAGGCGCCGATCGCCAGCAGCGCGAGCGGGGTCGGCTCGGAAATCTTGGCGGCGCGCCGGATCATGTCGATGGCGCCGGACGCCGCCAACGCGACCAGGTCGGTGCGCTTGTCGCGCAGGTCGAAATTGACCTGACCGAGCTTCTCCGTCCCGCTGGCGCCGGCCGCCAGCTGCTGGCCGAACCCCTGGGGCAATGGCACCGGCATGCGCGACCCATCCAGGAAGCCGATGGTCGCCTCGGCGCACGCGCGCTCGCTGCCTTCGGCGCAGGGCGCGGTGCGCGCGTCCAGCATGTCGCCGCTGAGCAGGTCGCTCGGTTTATCGAACGTGAAGGAGAACGCGGCGGTCGCACCGGGGGCGACAATCGGCAGAGAACCGTGCCGCCGCCCGGGACTCGCGGCGGCGAGGACCGCCCTGCGTGACGCCGCCGGGGATTCCGGTTTGGACGCCAGAGAGACGACCGCGGTGCGCGCGCCCGACCCCCGCGAGTCGGCAGTTGATCCCTGGGCGCCAGCGCCGGCACGACCACGGGGCTCGGCAGCCTGGAAATTGCCGAGGCTCGCGTCGATCGGCTGCCCCGCCCGGTACTGGCGCCCCGCCAAGTCGCCATAGCCGAGCGTGCCGACCCCGGCCTCGAACCCGAAGCGGTCGAATTCGACGATCCACGCGCGCGCCTCGGGCGCCGCCATCAGCAGGATGGCCATCCCGAGTCGCAGAGCGAAGCGCAAAGACCGTTTCACTACCACCATACTCACCGCGCCGCCACTTGGCGCCTCATGGTTTCACCATCC
Organism: Alphaproteobacteria bacterium; assembly: GCA_009693995.1. Taxonomy (GTDB): domain Bacteria; phylum Pseudomonadota; class Alphaproteobacteria; order SHWA01; family SHWA01; genus SHWA01. Next base: position 14,299 of record SHWA01000004.1, read on the forward strand.
TGCCGCAGCCCGCCCAATGACTTAGGCGCACCATCACGGCGCCCGCGCGGGCCGTGACACCGGCCACCCTGCCCGAAACATCCTTAAGATCGGTTTGGGAGGCCGCGCGCCCGGCGTTCACCCCCTTTGGGCAGATAGGGTGGCCAACCGCCGCCGCCAAGCCATGCCCCAAATCCAGCCAAATCAAGATCGCACGCCGGGGGGCCGCAGCGTGTGATCCAGATCACCTCCCGCCGGCGTAGCGCGGCAGCAGGCGCTCGCCGAAGAAGCGCATGCCGGGCACCGGCGGCATCGGCTGGATCACCACATAGCCGACGCCCGCCGCCGCCCACGCCTCGATGCGCTCGGCGATTGCTCCCGCCTCACCCAACAGATTGGCGCCCAGCACGTCGTCCACGGTCGGCGGCACCGGGAACCGGTGCTGGCGCTCGGCCGCGTAGATCTCGGCCCACCGCCGCGTGTCGGTGGCGTCCTTGCCGGCGAGAAGCACCGCCGAAACCGCCACTTGCAGCGGGCGCGCGAGACTGGCGCGCATGGGGCCCACCAGGTCGGCGACTGAGGCCGGTGCCTTGCTGTACATGAACCAGCAGTCCGCGTGCCGCCGCACCAGGCCCTGGGTGCGCGTCGAATCGCCGGCGATCCAGATCGGCGGGTGGGGCTGCTGCACCGGCTTCGGGTTGCAATAGGCGTCGCGGAAGGTGAAATAGCGGCCCTGGTGGGTGGTGACCGGCTGGGTCCAGAGCGCGCGCATGACGGCGAGCGCCTCATCCAGGCGCGCCACCCGCCCCGCGGGGTCGTCCCAATCGAAGCCGTATGACCGGGCCTCGGCCTCGAACCAGGCCGAGCCGGGGGCGACGATCACGCGGCCCTGAGTGATCTCGTCCAGGGTGGCCACCATCTTGGCGAACAGGCCCGGATGGCGGAACAGGTTGTTCAAGGAATGGCCGCCGAGGCGCAACCGCTTGGTCATCGCCCCGATCGCGGTCAGGGTGGTCCAGTGTTCGAGGATCGGCTTGGCGCGGTCGAGGTGCGCGTTCTCGACATGGTCGGGAATCCAGATCGAGTCGAAGCCGAGATCCTCGGCGATGCGCGCCATCTCGAGGGCGTAGGCAAAGCCGGCGGAGCCGGCTCCCATCTCGCCCTGGATGTTCAGGCGCACACCGAATTTGAGCTTGGGCATGGCGACCCTTTACAACCACCACTTCAACCACCGCTTCAGCGAATTCAACCGAGACGCGAGAGAAGCGTCATCAATTCGCGCCATTCGCGTTTGCCGAGGCCGCTGGTCTCGGGCACCACGGCCTCGCCGGCGAGCAGGCGGCGGACCACGGCCAGCGCCGAGGCGGACAGGTGAGCACCGTTCAGCCGTTGCTCCTCGAAAGCGGCGCACGTGAGCGGCGCCCAGCGCCGGACCGTCTCCAGCAGCGCCCGGGCGTAGACCCGAATCTCGTGCTGCGCGTGGGCATCCGCGCGTAGGCTGATGAAATGCAGCAGGTTGTGCAGGTCGATCTTCCAGTACCACTGGGTATAGAAGTTCAGGCTCAGATTCATGCGCGCCAGCTCGCGCGCGAGGCCCTGGCGGCCCGGGTCCCGCACCTCACCAGTGGCGTCCTGGTTCATCAGGTCGAGGTAGTCGTCGTAGGCCCGGGTCGCGTCCGCCCGCAGCAGGTCCAGCACCCGCGCCGCCTCGGCCCCGCCCAGCACCGCGCCGCGGCCCTGGCGGTTGTCGGCCGCTTGCGCGGCCAGGTGTTGCGGCGCCGGCACATAGAATTCGTTATCCAGGATCGAATACCGTGCCGAGTACTCGTTCACATTGGCGGTGCGGTGGCGGATCCATTGCCGCGCCACGAAGATCGGCAGTTTGCAGTGGTATTTGATCTCGCACATCTCGAAGGGCGTCGTATGCCGGTGCCGGATCAGGTAGTTGATCAGCCCGGCGTCGTCGCGGGCATGGCGGGTGCCGCGGCCGTAGGAGACGCGGGCTGCCTGCACCACCGCCCCGTCGTCGCCCATGTAGTCGATGACGCGGATGAAGCCGTGGTCGAGGAGCGGGATCGCCTGGTAGAGGATTTCCTCCAATGCCGGCACGGTGGCGCGGCGGGTGGCGACGCTCTCGGCGCGAAGGGCATCGATCTCCCGCTCCTGCTCGGGCGTGAGGTGGGGCATGGCTTCTCCCGGGCGACTGTGAGCGCGACTCTAACGCCAAGGCACGCGGGAAGGCAGCCCCTTCCACCCAGTCACCCGAGGCCCTATATTGCAAAGTGTCGGCGCGAGCCGACTATGGCGATAAATGCCGTGTGGAATAAGCGGAGCGGACCCGGGGGCAGTACCCGGCGCCTCCACCAACCTCTTCCACCACGCGGGGTCCGCGTGGCCGACGGGGGCGAACCAGGATCGACGCACGTAGTAAAGGCCCGGACTTTGCCCGGTATGATTCCGCCGTTAACGGGTCAAAATCACAACCGCCAACGACAACGAGTTGGCTCTCGCTGCCTAGCAGTAGGTAAGCGCGGTTCGGGGGGCACCGGGCAACAGAAGCCCCCCACTTACCTCTCGCTCTCCTCCCACCCGGCGCCCGCGACGTGACCGAGCCAAACGCCAAGGACCTGCTGCGCTACGACCGCATCCTGGACCAGGCGCTGCGGTCGGTGCTGCGCACCGTACTGCTGCGGGTGGCGAAGGACGGCCTGCCCGGTGCGCACCATCTGTTCATCTCCTTCACCACCACCCACCCGGGGGTCGAGATGGCCAACCACATGCGCCAACGCCACCCCGACACCATGACCATCGTACTGCAGCACCAATACTGGGGGCTTGAAGTCACGGAGGATGCCTTTGCCGTGACGCTCAGCTTCGCCAAGCTCAACGAGCGCCTGCGCGTGCCGTTCGCGGCGCTGGTTGCCTTCTCGGATCCGTCCGTCAAGTTCGGCCTGCAGTTCACCCAGCCGGATCAGCCGGCGCCGGAGCGCCCGCCCCCGCCGCCTTCTGGCGGCGGCGAACCAAAGCCGAAAGCCGGTGCCCCATCCGCCGGTGTCGTCGCCCTCGATACCTTCCGCAAGGGCAAGCGCTAGCGCCGGCCCGAGCACAGAGGAACGCCATGCCAGATGCCTCGTACCAGGACATGTTCCCCCTCGCCGAGGACACGACTTCCTATCGGCTGCTGACCACCGATCATGTGAGCACGGCGAGCTTCGCGGGCAAACGCATGGTCCAGGTCGGGGACGAGGCGCTGTCGCTGCTCGCCTTCGAGGCGATCCGCGACATCCAGCATCTGTTCCGCGCCGAGCACCTGGCGTCCCTCGCCCGCATCCTAGAGGACAAGGAAGCCTCGGACAACGACCGCTATGTCGCCCTCGAGCTGCTGAAAAACGCCAACATCGCCGCCGGCTTCGTGCTGCCCTCGTGCCAGGACACCGGCACCGCCATCGTGTTCGGCAAGAAGGGGCAGCGCGTATGGACCGAGGGCAAGGACGAAGCGGCGCTCGCGCGCGGCATCCGCCGCACCTACCTCGAGACCAACCTGCGCTACTCGCAGATGGCCGCCCTCGACATGTTCCGCGAGCAGAACACCGGTGATAACCTGCCGGCCCAGTTCGACCTCTACGCCACCAGCGGCGACGCGTACGAGTTCCTGTTCTTCGCCAAGGGCGGGGGCTCGGCCAACAAGACCTTCCTCTACCAGGAGACCCGGGCGGTCCTCAGCCCGGAGCGGCTGCTGCCCTTCCTGGACGAGAAGATCCGCAGCTTAGGGACCGCCGCCTGCCCGCCCTACCACCTGGCGATCGTGATCGGCGGCACCTCGGCGGAACTGACCTTGAAGACCGTGAAGCTCGCCTCGGCGCGCTATCTCGACGGCCTGCCGACCACGGGGAGCGAACGCGGCCACGCGTTCCGCGACCTCGCCCTCGAGGAGCAGGTGCATCGCCTCTCCCAGACCATGGGCATCGGCGCCCAGTTCGGCGGCAAGTACTACTGCCACGACGTGCGCGTGATCCGCCTGCCGCGCCACGGCGCCTCGCTACCCATCGGCATCGGCGTTTCCTGCTCCGCCGACCGCCAGGCCAAGGCGAAGATCACCGCCGATGGCGTGTTCCTGGAAGCGCTGGAGCGCAATCCGGCGCGCTTCCTGCCCGAGGTGGCGGCCGATGCCTTGGGTGGCAGCGTGGTCGCGATCGACCTCAACCGGCCGATGGCCGACGTCCTCGCGACCCTGACCCGCCATCCAATCAAGACCCGGCTTGCGCTTAACGGCCCGGTGATCGTCGCCCGCGACATCGCTCATGCCCGCCTGCGCGAGCAGCTCGAGAAGGGCCAGGGCCTGCCCGACTATTTCAAGAACCACCCGGTCTATTACGCCGGCCCCGCCAAGACGCCGCAGGGCTACGCATCAGGCTCGTTCGGACCGACCACGGCCGGGCGGATGGATTCGTACGTCGATCTGTTCCAGTCGCACGGCGCCAGCATGGTCATGCTGGCCAAGGGCAACCGGTCGGCGGCCGTGACCGATGCCTGCAAGAAGCACGGCGGGTTCTATCTCGGCTCGATCGGCGGCCCGGCGGCGCGCCTCGCCACTGACTGCATCCGGAAAGTGGAAGTGCTGGACTTTCCGGAGCTCGGCATGGAGGCGGTCTGGAAGATCGAGGTGGAGAACTTCCCCGCCTTCATCGTCGTCGACGACAAGGGCAACGACTTCTTCCGCAGCCTGTAGGCATGCCGCACCCGCCTCAGGCCGCGCGCACGGTGTCGCGGAAACGCTCGATCACCTTCAGGTGGTCGGCGACAGACGTGCAGCCCGTGTCCATGGTGTGGATGGCGAAATGGGTGCCACCGAGCTCGCGCAACAGCCGCGCGTGGCGCGCCCAGTCGTCGGGCGTGGTCTCGGCCGCGCGCATGAACTGTTGCAGGCCGATGGTCTTGGGGTCACGCCCGGCTAGCTGAGCGAACTCGTGCAGTTTCGCCACCATGTCGCGGGTGTCGTAGTGGCGGGGCTTCGCCGGGTCCCAGCCACCGAACAGCTTGGTGCGCGGCAGCCAGCCGTCGGCCAGCCTCACCACCCGCCGGATCACCGGCAGCGCCTCGCCGCCGAACCAGATCGGGATCGGGCGCTGCAGGGGGAGCGGGTTGATGCCGGCGTCCAGGATGCGGTGGTATTTGCCCGCGAACGTGACCAGCTCCTGGGTCCACAGCAGGCGGAGGACCGTGACCTGCTCCTCCAGGCGCCGGCCGCGCTCGGCGAAGTCAACGCCCAGGCCGATGAACTCGACCTCGTTCCAGCCGACCCCGACGCCGAGGCGCAGGCGCCCGCCCGAGAGAATGTCCACTTCGGCCGCCTGCTTGGCCACCAGCACGGTCTGGCGCTGGGGCAGGATCAGGATCGAGGTGAAGAAGCCGAGGGTCCGGGTATGGCCGGCGAGGAAGGCCATCAGGGTGAAGGGCTCGTGGAACGTCTCGGTGTGGTAGTAGGGGCCGTGCAGGCCGGGATGGGCGGCCTTGTTGGCGCCGAGCACATGGTCGAAGAACATCATGTGGTCGAACCCCAGCCCCTCGACCCCTTGCGCGAAGTCGCGGATGGCGCCGGGGTCGGTGCCGATCTCGAAGGTCGGGAACAATGCCCCGAGCTTCAGCCCTGCGCTGCCGGTCGCCATGCCCATCGCCCCCCCCCGTGCGTCGCCCCAGGCGGACGAGGATAGGGGAGGCCGCCGGCGGCGGCCACTATCGCCGCGCGCCCAGAACAGACTGAGCCGCTCGCGTTGCCGCTACTCCACCAGCCCCCTATGCCGACCCGCGCACGCCGAGCCGGCCGGCCGCGTGCGGTACCGACGATGCGCGGCAACGACCCTCCTGCGGGATCATCGCATGCGCCGAAGCGACGAAAAGATCGTGGTGCAGCCGCCGCGCCAACGTGAGGTCGGTGATCGGGTGCAACTGGTGTTTCCCGTCGCTGGGTTCGAGCAGCCCGAGTTGTGCTTCGAAGTCGATCGCGCCATTGCACATTTCCTGAGCGATCGTGGTGATGCGGCACTGGCGGCCTTGCTGATACCGGCGATGAAGTCAGGCCGTGATCTGGTGATTCGCGCCCCCCTCTCGGAGCGCCTCTATCGCAGCGCGCAGATCGACCTGCCCCATGTGCTCGGGCTCGTGGACCCGACCCTGCTGCCGATCCGGGTCGCGGCCGAGACCACCGGCCCCGCACCGCCGAACGGAGCGGCGGCGGTCCTCACGGGCCTGTCGTGCGGCGTCGATTCGTTCGCCACCTGCCAGGATTATCTGCTCGACCCCAAGGTGCCGCCGAGCTTGCGCATCACCCATTTCCTGTTCAACGACGTCGGCTCCCACGGCCGCGAGGGGAGCAACCAGTCGCGCCGCCTGTTCAACGCACGTCTCGAACGCTCGCGTCCAGTCGCGGCCTTGCTGCACCGGCCGCTCATTCGGGTCGCGTCCAACATGGGGGCCTTCTATACCGGCTCTTTCCAAAGCACCCATACGCTCCGCAACAGCGCGGTGGTCTTGGCGCTACAAGGCGGCGCGCGCTACTATCTGTACTCAGCGAGTTTCGAATGGAGCGCCCTCCAGGCGAAGGCGAGCTACGACATCGCCTTCACCGACCCCGCAATTTTGCCGCTGCTGTCGACCGAGACCCTGGAATGCCTGTCGGCCGGCGCCGACCTGTCGCGCCGCGACAAGATCGAGCGGATCGCCGACCTGTCCCTGGCGCAGGAATGGCTGGATGTCTGCACCCGCAGCCTGCCGAATTGCTCGGTCTGCTGGAAATGCGCGCGGGTGCTGCTGACACTCGAGCTGCTGGGCAAGGCGGAGGCGTTCACGCGCGTATTCGATCTCGCCAAATATCGCGCCGCGCGCGCCGGAATCCTCGCCTATGTCGTCGCCACGCGGAACCAGAATCCGAACAACGCCGACATCCTGGATCTGATGCGCAGCGCCGGATACCGATGGACGCTGGCGGAACGGCTGCGCGCGGGAGCCGCGGTGCTGGCCTTCGCGGCGAACCGGCGGCTTCCCTCGGGGGCGATGCAGCGGCTGTACCACAGGGCGACCGCCTACTGTTCCGCTCCCGCTACCCAGCGCCCAGTGTAACCCGGCGGGCAGACTGCGCGATTTGCTAGCCAGACCTGGGCTATGATTTGGGGGGGAGCGGCGTACCACAACGAGCCGCCGCCCCTCACGAAACCGAGAAAAATCGTCGGAAAGTTTTACAGTTTGCGGTCAGCGGCTCCCCTTCGAAAACCGACAATTTTTCTCAACTAATTAAAATATATAGGAGACGTTGGTTTTGGCATCTCTCTTGCCGGAGACTTGGGTAACAAGATGATCCGACTGACTGCCATGACTGGCATCCGGGACGAGATCATAGGCAAGGACCTCTCTGGCAGACGGGAAGATTCGGCATACGGCCGGGCCTTCCGGAGGGCGGATCGGCGGCAGCATGGAGCTGTCGCTGGAACCGGCGATTGGAGTCTGTCGAGATGAGTGCCCCCCGATCCTGGAATCGCGTCGCCTGCCTGCCGGCTGCCGGAGCGGTGTTTGCCGCGGCGCTGCTGGCAGCCACGCCTGCGCACGCCATCCCCAAGATGCAGCTCTTCGTCGAGGGCGCGACTTACGACACCGATTCGGAAACCTGGATCGGCTCGCCGGACGAGACCGGCCTGCTGCGCCTCTGGGTGATCCTCGCCGCCGATGGCGACGCCAATTGCGACGAGGATACCAGCGTCTGCACCGGTTCTGATTCGACGCGCAAGTTCAAGAATGTGCGCGTGGCCGTCTCCTTCCCCGACCCGCCCGGTGGGCGCCCGGTGACGTTGGTGCCAGCCTTCCTCGGCGGCACCGTGGCCAACACCTTCGGCGGCTTCACCGGCTCGGGCGAGGCGCCGGCGCCGTCGGGTGCGCAGAACCTGAACATCGCCACCAAAGGCGCCCCCGACAACGGCGCCTTCGTCGATGTGGACGAGGACGGCAAGCAGGACACGCCCCTGATCGACGACAAGAAGAGCCTGGGCCCCCACGGCGAGTTCGTCGTTGGTCGCACCTGGCAGGAATACCTGCTCGGCGACTTCGACCTCGGCGCCCTGGCGCCGAGTCTCAGCCTGGTGCTGATCGACGACTTCAATGGCACCGATCCCCTGGCACCCCAGGACGGCAAGACCGGGCTGATCCTCGCCTACGACATCGACGTCTCGGCCTTCGTGCCGCTCACCGACTGGCACTTCGACGCCTACGCCCTGCTGCAGTCGAAGAAGACTGAAACGGTCGATACCACGGTATTCGAGGAGATATGCAAGACCACAAAAAAATGGCGTGACCACCACGACCTGCGAGTTCAAGGAAAAGAAGGTGCAGACAGAGGTCGTGGTTGATGTCTTCAAGCCGATCTTCGCGCCCTTCTCCCATGACGCCGGCGGCACTGGCGGGTTCATTCCGCCGCCAGTGGCGGAGCCCGGCACTCTCGGCCTGGTCACTCGGCGCCGGCGCGCGTAGCCAACCGGATACCGTTACTACGGACGGCGGCCCCCCGGGGGCCGCCGTTCCGCTTTTCGGGCACCCGGCCCGGGACTGGTATCTGGGCGGGTCAGGCGTCGCGGGGCTGCCCCAGGACGGTGGGCGCCATTGCCGGGTTCGCGGGAGCCTTTAGCCGATGTTAACAAATGCGGCGCCAAGCTCACCGCAGTTCCGTTCCGGAGTGACCCATGGCCCGAGCCCAGCCGCGCGCCTGGTCAGAGCCTGACCAAGGTGAACGCCGCCGCGATCGCCGGCGGCCATACTCGCGGAGCGTCCACATCAGCTATGGCGACGGCGGCTATCCCTGCATGCTGGAAAACATCTCGGCCGGTGGCGCCCGCCTCACGCTCTCGGCCGAGCTGCCCGTGGCTGCCGACATGGTGCTCGAACTGGCGGACTACGGCGCCGTGCCGGGCCGAGTCGTCTACGCCAACGGATATTCCGTTGCCATTCGGTTCATCCTTGACGAGTCCGGCCGCCGCCGCCTGCAAGCCTGGATCGAAGCGCACACGGCATGACACGGTGGCCGCGGTCCGGCGCTATCCGCGTCGACCCGTCGCGACGATCGGACCGACCACCCTCGCGCTCGAAATCATTGATTCGATGGTGGGCGCGACAGGGATTGAACCTGTGACCCCTACGATGTCAACGTAGTGCTCTACCGCTGAGCTACGCGCCCCGCACTGATGCGGCACCTTTGCGGCCCAAGCGACGCGCCGGGCCGCCGCCGGTTGTCCCCTCTACAACGGCTGCCGCCGCAGATCAAGAATGGCGGGCGCGGTTGCGGGCGCCTCAGGCCTTGCCTTCGGTGCCGGTGGGGACGCGCAGGACCTTTTCGATCTCATCCACCAGCTCGCGCAGGTGGAAGGGCTTGGAGAAGACGCGCGCGTTCTTCTGGGCATTCCCGGAGAGCCGCATGGCGACGGCGGCGAAGCCGGTGATGAAGATCACCTTGAGGTCGCTGATTTCCCGGGTGGCGCGGCGCGCGAGCTCGATCCCGTCCATGCCGGGCATGACCACGTCGGCGACCAGGAGGTCGAAGCGGTCCTGGGCGATCGCCGGCAAGGCTTCCAGGCCGTCACCGACGGCATGCACCTTGTGGCCGCCCTTTTCGAGAGCGCGCGTCAAGAACGTGCGCATCGCCTCGTCGTCTTCGGCGAGCAGAATTCGCGCCACGGGCGCCCCCTTCCAGAACTACTTGTCCCAGGGAATATCAGCGGCTGCGCTCCGGCAGGTCGTCCTAAGTGGCGGCAGAGGGAGGGCATAGGTCGAGCCACCAGAAGCGCAGCCACCGACGACCATAGCCGCGCCACGTTAAGATAGGGCTAGATGCACAGTAGCGGTCCCGGCGACGCTCTGACCGGCACTTGAGAGGGGCCCTCTTGTGCGCTACACCCGATCCTCGCCGTCATCAGGTCAACCGATGGATACCGACGCCCGCCTGTTCGACCCACCGATCGACGTGCAGCAGCCGGCGCGCGCGACCTCGCCGCTGGTGGTCAGTTCGCCGCACAGCGGATCGCGGTATCCGGAGCGCTTCGTCGCCGAATCGCGCCTCGACCTGCTGAGTCTCCGCCGCTCCGAGGATGCATTCGTCGATGAGCTGTTCGGCGCCGCACCGGCGCTCGGCGCGCCGCTCTTGCGGGCGCTCTTTCCGCGCGCCTATCTGGATGTCAACCGCGAGCCCTTCGAGCTCGATCCCGCCATGTTCCACGGGCAGTTGCCGACCTATGCCAACACCACCTCGCCCCGGGTGCGGAGCGGGCTCGGCACGGTGCCGCGGGTGGTCGCCAACGGCGCCGAAATCTACGACGTGAAGCTGCCGTTCACCGAGGCGGAGGGGCGCATCGACGCGCTCTACCGCCCGTTCCACGATTCCCTCGCGCACTTGGTCGGTGCGGCGCAGGCGCGCTTCGGCTACGCGGTGGTGATCGATTGCCACTCCATGCCCTCGGTCGGCGGACCCATGGACCAGGACGCCGGCGCGGGCCGCGCCGACATGGTCCTGGGCGACCGCCACGGCACCTCTTGCTCGCGCGGGCTCGCGGTGACCGCCGCCCGCATCCTGCGCGACCAGGGCTTCCGCGTCGCGCTCAACGTGCCCTACGCCGGCGGCTACATCACCCAGCATTACGGCCGCCCGCGCGAGGGGGTCCAGGCCCTGCAGATTGAGGTCAATCGGGCGATCTACATGGACGAGGCGAAGATCCAGCGCCTGGCCGCCTTTGCCGACGTGGGCGCGCGGCTGGGTGCGTTCCTCGGCGCGCTGGATGCCGCCGTGCGCGCCTTCGCCGCGGCGGCAGAGTGAGACCCCGCCGGTCGTCCTGGTGCAGGACGCCATCCCGGCCGACCTGGCGGCCATCCAGGCGATCTACGCCCATCATGTGCGGACCGGCCTCGGCTCGTTCGAGCTGGAGCCGCCGACGCTCGCCGTCATGGCGGACCGGTTTCGGGCGGCCACCGACTCCGGCTATCCCTATCTGGTGGCAGCGGGTGGGGAGGTGCTGGGCTACGCCTACGTCACCGCCCTACGCACCCGCCCGGCCTATCGGGCAACCGTCGAGAACTCGCTCTACGTGGCGCCCGGGGCACTACGCCGGGGTGTGGGCCGTCGGCTGCTCGGGGCCCTGATCGAGCGCTGCACGGCGGCAGGCTTCCGGCAGATGGTCGCCGTGATCGGCGATTCTGGCAACACCGCGTCGATCGAGCTGCACGCCAGAGCTGGCTTTCGCCACGTCGGCACGTTGCGGGCGGTCGGATTCAAGTTCGGGCGCTGGGTCGATACCGTGACCATGCAGCGCGCCCTCGGGCCCGGCAGCGACACCCCGCCGGAGTAGGCGAAGAAAAAGGCCGTACAACGACTTGCTGTACGGCCCAGTTTAGGGAGGAAACACCCTAAGAAGGGAGTGCGGTGACCGGCACGCGCCGGCTACCGCAGTGCAACGATAACGCAGTTTCGTGAGCATTCAAGAAAAAAGTCTTTCCGCGGGCAAAAATACTTGCCCTTAGGGAGTTGGACCGGTATCCGGCGGATCAACTCGAACCCGGGCCCTTTGTTGCATCGCACCTATCGCGGTCGACGGCAGCTCTGGTACGGTCCTTGCAAGGGAACCGGCGACCCGCAACCGGAAGCCCGCCGCCCATGACCCGCCGTCCCGTGCCGATTCTCGCGCTCCTGATCCAGGTGCCGGTGGTGTGCGCGGTTCCGTTCGGCGCCTGGGCGCGCCTCGAGAGCCGCGAAAGCGGCGCGGCGACCGATCCTTGCGCCGGCCCGATCGGTGCCGCGGAATCGCGCCACGCCATCCCGCGCGGCCTGCTGCAGGCAATTTCCCTGGCGGAATCCGGGCGCTACGACCCGGCGCGCTCGGCAACCGCTGCCTGGCCCTGGACCATCAATGCCGAGGGGGACGGCAAGTACTTCCCCTCCAAGCGTGAGGCGGTCGCCTTTGCGCGGGGCTTGCAGAAGCGCGGCGTCGCGAGCGTGGACGTCGGTTGCATGCAGATCAGCCTGCGGCACCACAAGGACGCCTTCGCCGACCTGGACCAGGCCTTCGATCCCACGGCCAATGTCGGCTACGCGGCGCAGTTCCTGGTGTCGCTGTACGAGGAGACCCGCTCCTGGAGCCAGGCGGTCGCCTTCTACCACTCGCGCACGCCCGAAGCGCACGTCCCCTATCGCAGCAAGGTGCTCCAGATCTGGGGCGAGACCCAGCGCCAGGCGGCCGCAGTGCTTCGCCAGCAACCCGTCGGGTTGCACCAGAAACTCGCACAGTGGCAACTGGAACAGCGCGCGACCCAGCAGCGGCGCTGGGAGGACCAACGGCAGCGGTTCCAGGCGTTCAACGATCGGCCGGCCGGCTGGCAGCCGGCCCGCGAGTCGCACCGCGTCATCCGCCCTTGAGAGAATCCTGGGGCGGCGCCTCCGGCGCACGCCAGGGCCGCCAGCCGCCAATCAGGGCCGCGAGGATCAGCAGCAGGGCGAACCCGGCGACCACGGCGTTGCGCAGCAGCATGCGACGGCTCAGGAAGCCGCCCCCGGCGAGCGCCTGCGCGGTCTCTGGCACCAGCTCGAAGATCATGTCGGAACGCTCGCCCGGCAGCACCACCGCGGTTTCGTGCATCTGGGCGATCGGCTGCAACTCGCGGCTGAAGCAATCGCGCAAGGTCGCGGTCACCAGAGCGGTGTCCGGCGGCGCCCGCTCGGCGAGCGTGCGCGCCGCGTCCACCGTCTGGCCGGCAATCGACGGCCCGACCGCGGTCACGGTCCCGATCGCCGCGCCGATCCGTGGCCGCTTGATCCCCTTCGGCGGGCGCAGCAGCATGAGCGCCGCGCGGAGCGCCTGATCGGCGAGCGGGAAGAGCAGCGCAAGCGCCGACCCCGCGAGCGGCACCACCTGGCCGCGGAACGGCGCCACCAGGGGGGCAACGGCTGCGGCAGTGGCATTGTCGGCGAGCAGCACGAGCACCGCGCGCCGCACGCTGAGGACCGGGGTCGGCGGCATGGGCGGAACCTGCCCGCAGCCGTGCCGCTTGTCAAAGGCCGGCGCGGCCCGCGTTGTCGAAGGGCGCCCCGCGCGCTACGGTCGGGCGGCTAAGCGATCGGAGCCCGAGTGATGGCCATCACCGAGATCAAGACCCCGCCCCGAACCGCCGCGACCGGGGCGGATGACACCGCGGCCACCGTCGCCGCCATGCTGGCCCGCATCCGCGCGGGTGGCGAGGCGGCGGTCCGCGACTACGCCCGCGACCTCGACGGGTGGACCGGCGCCTTCGAGGTGACGGCGGAGGAGATCGCCCGGGCGAGCGCCGCCGTCGATCAGCGCACCAAGGACGACCTCGCCTTCGCCCATGACCAGGTCTACGGCTTCGCGCTCAAGCAGCGTGCCGCGCTGGCCGAGTTCGCGACCGAAATCCGCCCCGGCGTGATCCTCGGCCAGCGGCTGATTCCGGTCGCGACGGTGGGCTCCTACATCCCCGGCGGCCGCTACGCCCATGTGGCGACGGCGGTGATGGCGATCGCGACCGCCAAGGCGGCCGGGGTCGCGACGGTGATCGCCTGCTCGCCCTCGCACAAGGGGCGGGGCATCCACCCGGCGACCCTCTACACCATGCACGCGTGCGGTGCCGACCGGATCCTGACGCTCGGCGGGGTCCAGGCCCTCGCCGCCCTCGCCTATGGCCTGTTCACCGGGCGCCCGGCCGACATGATCGTCGGCCCCGGCAACCGCTTCGTCGCCGAGGCCAAGCGGCAGTTGTTCGGCCAGGTCGGCATCGATCTGTTCGCCGGGCCAACCGAAATTTTGATCATCGCCGACGCAACCGCCGATGCCGAGGTGGTCGCCGTCGATCTGGTCGGCCAGGCCGAGCACGGCCCCGATTCGCCCGCCACCCTGGTGACCACCGACCGCACCCTGGCCGAGGCGGTGGCGGCGCGCATGCCGGCCCTGATCGCCGCCCTGCCCGAGCCGGGCGCAGCCGCGGCCGCTTGGCGCGACTATGGCCGCATCGTGCTCTGCGCCACGCGGGAGGAGATGGCGGAAGTCTCGGATGCGGCCGCGCCCGAGCATCTCGAGGTGCACGCGAGCGACCTCGATTGGTGGCTGGCGCGCCTCTGCAACTACGGCTCGCTCTTCCTCGGCGAGGAGACCACCGTCGCCCAGGGCGACAAGGCCTCCGGCACCAACCACATCCTGCCCACCCGAGGCGCCGCCCGCTACACCGGCGGGCTCTCGGTCGGCAAGTTCATCAAGACCGTGACCTATCAGCGCATGACCCGCGAGGGCAGCCGACGCATCAATGAGGCGACGGCGAGCATCTCGCGGCTCGAAGGCATGGAGGCGCACGCGCGCACCGCCGACGTGCGACTGGCGAAGTATTTTCCGCACACGCGACCTTAGGGCGAAGGGGAGACCATCATGGCGGCAGCGACCATCAAGGCGGCATTCATCGGCCTCGGCGTCATGGGCTATCCCATGGCCGGACATCTCCAGAAGGCGGGCCATGCGGTGACCGTCTTCAACCGCACGGGCTCCCGGGCGGAGGCCTGGGTGAAGCAGCATGGCGGCGCCGCGGCCGCTAGCCCCGCGGCAGCAGCCAAGGGAGCCGATATGGTCCTCATCTGCGTCGGCAACGACGACGACGTGCGCGCCGTGGCCCTGGGGTCCGACGGCGCGCTCGCGGGCATGGCGAAGGGGGCGATCCTGGTGGACCACACCACCGCCTCCGCCGGCGTCGCGCGCGAGCTCCACGCCGCCGCCCAGGCCAAGGGCATCGGCTTTCTGGATGCGCCGGTCTCGGGCGGGCAGTCGGGGGCCGAGAACGGGGCGCTCTCGATCATGGTCGGCGGCGAGGCGGCGACCTTCGAGCGGGCGAGGCCGGTGCTCGCCTGCTACGGCAAGGCCGTGACATTGCTCGGGGCCGCCGGCGCGGGCCAGCTCACCAAGATGGTCAACCAGATCTGCATCGCCGGGCTGGTGCAGGGCCTGGCCGAGGGCATGGCGTTCGCGGTCAAGGCCGGGCTCGACGGCAACCAGGTCCTCGACGTGATCTCCAAGGGCGCCGCCCAGTCGTGGCAGATGGAGAACCGCGGCCGCACCATGCTCCAGGACAAGTTCGACTTCGGCTTCGCCGTCAACTGGATGCGCAAGGACCTGGCGATCTGCCTGGCGGAAGCGCGCAAGAACGGCGCCCGCCTGCCGGTCGCCGCCCTGATCGACCAGTTTTATGGCCAGGTGCAGCGGCGCGGCGGCGGGCGGTTCGACACCTCGAGCCTATACACCTTGCTGAGCGACTGACGCCGGGGGACGGTTGCGCTCAGCGGTATGCTCCGTTGCCTTGATCGGAATTTCTCGTTAAGAGTCGCGGCCAGAGCGGGCTGTAGCGCTTGCCCCGCCCGCACCCGCAAGCCCCATTTATACCGCTCAGCCAACAGCATGTGAGGGAGGCGTCGCCGTGACACGCATGACACCCAGCGAGGCACTGGTCGAGACCATGGCCGAGGAAGGCGTCACCGACGTCTTCGGCATCGTCGGCTCGGCCTACATGGATGCCCTCGACATCTTTCCCGGCGCCGGCATCCGTTTCATTTCGGTCGCCCACGAGCAGAACGCGGTGCACATGGCGGACGGGTTCAGCCGGGTGCTGAACCGCCACGGCGTCTGCATCGCCCAGAACGGGCCCGGCATCACCAACTTCGTCACCGGCGTCGCCGCCGCCTACTGGGCGCATTCGCCGGTGGTGGCGATCACGCCGGAGACTGGCACCATGGGCCTCGGCCTCGGCGGGTTCCAGGAAACCGAGCAGATGCCGATCTTCTCCAAGATCACCAAGTACCAGGTGCACGTGAACCAGCCGGCGCGCATCGCCGAGCTCACCCACAACGCCTTCACCATCGCCATGAACGAGCGCGGGCCGGTCCAGATCAACATCCCGCGCGACTATTTCTACGGCGAGATCGACATCACCATCCCCAAGCGCCAGCGCCACGAGCCCTCGGCCGGCGGCCCCAACAGCTTGGCCGAGGCGGCCAAGCTCCTGGCCGAGGCCGAGTTCCCGGTGATGGTGGCGGGTGGCGGCGTGATCTTCGCCGACGGCCAGAAGGAGGCGGTGCAGCTCGCCGAGTATCTCGGCATGCCGGTGGTCAACAGCTACCTGCACAACGACAGCTTCCCCGGCAGCCACGATCTCGCCCTCGGGCCGCTCGGTTACCAGGGCTCCAAGGCGGCCATGAAGGTGATCGCCCAGGCCGACGTGATCCTGGCGCTTGGCACCCGCCTCGGGCCGTTCGGCACCCTGCCGCAGCACGGCATCGACTACTGGCCGAAGAATGCCAAGATCATCCAGATCGACGCCAACCCGCGCATGCTCGGCCTGGTGAAGCAAATCTCGGTCGGCATCACCGGCGACGCCAAGCTGGCCGCCGCCGACATCCTGAACCGTCTGCAAACCTCGAACGTGGCCCCCAAGGCGCACGGCAACAGGGGCGCGCGCATGGCCGAGGTCAGGAAGCAGAAGGAGGAGTGGACCGCCGAACTGGCCAAGATGTCGAACGGCTCCGGCTCGCCGATCCAGCCGCGCCGCTGCCTGATTGAACTCGAGAAGGCGATGCCGAAGAACGCCATGGTCACGACCGACATCGGCAACGTCTGCTCGGTCGCCAACAGCTATCTCAAGTTCGAGGCGCCCAAGAGCTTCTTCGCCGCCATGACTTTCGGCAACTGCGGCTACTCGTTCCCCTGCGCGATGGGCGCCAAGGTCGGTGCCCCCGACCGCCCGGCGGTCGCCTATGTCGGCGACGGCGCGTGGGGCATGAGCCTGGCCGAAGTGATGACCTGCGTGCGCGAGAACATCCCGACCGTGGCGGTGGTGTTCAACAACGGCCAGTGGGGCGCCGAGAAGAAGAACCAGATCGACTACTACGGCAACCGGTTCCTCGGCACCAACCTGGTCAATCCGAGCTTCTCCGCCATCGCCAAGGCGATGGGGGCGGAGGGCATCACGGTCAATCACCCCGACATGGTGGGCGACGCGCTCAAGACCGCGACCAAGTCCGGCAAGACCACGGTGATCGAGGTGATGCTGACCCAGGAGCTGGGCGATCCCTTCCGCCGCGACGCCCTGAAGAAGCCGGTGCGCATGCTCGACAAGTACAAGCAGTTTGCCTAGTGTCCTGCCCCAGAAATTCGTTTGCAAATTTCTGGGATAAGCAGGCCACTGGGTGCAAATACATAGTGGCCCGTTCACCGCGAAATTCGTGACACGAATTTCGCGGACGGGACACTTGGCGAAACCGTCATGGCGGCGAAGGCGGGGGCCTCCCCCGCCTTCGTCGTTTGTGGCGGGGCGTTTGCAAGGTGCCCGACTTGCCGTAGCGTCGCGCCATGAGCTGCGGTGAACCCCCGCCGTTTCGTGTCGTTTCCCCGCGCGAGGTCGCCATGCTGAGCACCGCCCCGGTCGAGTGCCCCCCTGCCCTGCTCGCCAGGGCCAAGGGCCGCCCGCCGGTGCCGATGGCGATCGCCGGCGCCGGTGAGCGGGTCGCGCTGGAAAGCGCGCGCGCCGCGACCGGTGCCGGCCTGATCACCCCGATCCTGGTCGGCGAACCCGAGGCCATCCGGCGCCTCGCCGCCGAGATCGGCTGGGACATCGCCGCCCACCGGCTGGTCGCGGCGACCGGCGAGACGGAGACGGCCCGCGCCGCCGTTGCGCTCGCGGCGGGCGGCGAGGCGAAAGCGGTGATGAAGGGCTATATCCACACCGATGCGCTGATGCTGGCGATGCTCGAACGTACGGCGGGCCTGCGTACGGGGCGGCGCGTCAGCCACGTCTTCCACATGACCGTGCCAGGCAGCGACCGCGCCCTCATGATCACCGACGGCGCGGTCAACATCGCGCCGTCCCTGGACGACAAGGTCGACATCACCCAGAACGCCATCGACCTCGCCCATGCGCTCGGCAACCCGGCGCCCCGGGTCGCCATCATCACCGGCGTCGAGACGGTGACGACGCGCGTCCCCTCCTCGGTCGACGCGGCGGCCCTGGTGCAGATGGCGGCGCGCGGGCAGATCAGGGGCGGCCTGGTCGATGGCCCCTTCGGCCTCGACAACGCCATCTCGCCTGCGGCCGCGCTCCTCAAGGGACTCGGCGGACCAGTCGCCGGCAACGCCGACATCGTCGTGGTGCCGGATTTCGTCTCCGGCAACTTCCTGTTCAAGGCGCTGGTCTATTACCGCAGCGCCTGCGCCGCCGGGATCGTGCTCGGCGCCAAGGTCCCCGTGGTGCTGACCTCGCGCGCCGACCCGGCGGCCGCCCGCCTCGCCGCGTGCGCCATCGCCGCCCTGATGGCGAGTGCCTGACGCCAGGGGCTTGACCGAGGGTCCACCTGGGGCGCACGATCCCAGCTGTCCGAAGGGGGGCCCCGGCAGGGGCTGAGATCGGGAGCGAACTCCCGACCACCCTTTGAACCTGATCCGGTTCATACCGGCGGAGGGATGCGGACGGCGGTCAACCGCCACAAGTCTGACAGGTCTTCCCCGAGTATGGACGTTCCGCGCCCGCAGCTTAGGGCAGCGACAGGAGACGTCCGATGACCACCACCCCGACCAACGGCATTTCCGTCACCACCGGCCCCATCCTGGGCTCGCGACGCGTGTACCGGACGAACGCGGCAGGAACCTTGCGCGTGCCGCTGCGCGAGATCGCGCTGCACCCGACGGCAGGCGAACTGCCGGTCACGGTGTACGACACCTCCGGTCCCTACAGCGACCCGGCGGTGGCGATCGACATCGCGCGCGGCCTGCCCTGCCCGCGCGACGCCTGGACCATGGCGCGGGGCGATGTGGAGGAGATCGCCGGCCGCGTCGTGCGGGCGGAGGACAACGGCAACGCCGCCGCGGCGGCGCTCGCTCCGGTCTTTCCCGCGCAGCGCCGGCCGCTCCGCGCCAAACCGGGCCACTCGATCACCCAGATGGAGTACGCCCGACGCGGCATCGTCACCGCCGAGATGGAGTACGTGGCCATCCGCGAGAACCTGTGCCGTGACACGGCGCGCAAGAACGCCCGCGACGGCGAGGACTTCGGCGCCGCCATTCCCGACATCGTCACCCCCGAGTTCGTGCGCGACGAAGTGGCGCGCGGCCGCGCCATCATCCCCGCCAACGTCAACCACGGCGAGCTGGAGCCGATGGCCATCGGTCGCAACTTCCTGGTCAAGATCAACGCCAACATCGGCAACTCGGCGGTCACCTCGGCGATCGCCAACGAAGTCGACAAGATGGTCTGGGCGATCCGCTGGGGCGCCGACACGGTGATGGACCTGTCCACCGGCCGCAACATCCACAACATCCGCGAGTGGATCATCCGCAACGCCCCCGTGCCGATCGGCACGGTGCCGATCTATCAGGCGCTGGAGAAGGTCGGCGGCGTCGCCGAGGAACTGAGCTGGGAGGTCTACCGCGACACCCTGATCGAGCAGGCCGAGCAGGGCGTCGACTACTTCACCGTCCACGCCGGCGTGCGCCTGCCCTGGATTCCCCTGACCGCCGACCGGGTCACGGGGATCGTCAGCCGCGGCGGCTCGATCATGGCCAAGTGGTGCCTCTCCCATCACCGCGAGAGCTTCCTCTACGAGCACTTCGACGAGATCTGCCAGATCATGCGCGCCTACGACGTGAGCTTCTCGCTCGGCGACGGCCTCAGGCCGGGCTCGATCGCCGACGCCAACGACGCGGCGCAGTTCGCGGAACTGGAGACCCTCGGCGAACTGACCAAGGTCGCCTGGCGGCACGGCGTGCAGGTGATGATCGAGGGCCCCGGCCACGTGCCGATGCACAAGATCAAGGCCAACATGGACAAGCAGCTCGCCGTCTGCGGCGAGGCGCCCTTCTACACCCTCGGGCCCCTCACCACCGACATCGCACCCGGCTACGACCACATCACCAGCGCGATCGGCGCGGCCATGATCGGCTGGTTCGGCACCGCGATGCTCTGCTACGTGACGCCGAAGGAGCACCTCGGCCTGCCCAACCGCGACGACGTGAAGCAGGGGGTGATCGCTTACAAGATCGCCGCCCATGCCGCCGACCTGGCCAAGGGCCACCCCGCCGCGCAGGCCCGCGACGATGCCGTCAGCCGGGCGCGCTTCGAGTTCCGCTGGGAGGATCAGTTCAATCTCGGCCTCGACCCGGAGACCGCGCGCGCCTACCACGACGCGACCCTGCCCAAGGAGGCGCACAAGACGGCGCACTTCTGTTCCATGTGCGGACCTAAGTTCTGCTCGATGAAAATCACCCAGGACATCCGCACCCAGGTGAAGGAGGAGCAGGCCAAGGGCATGGCCGAGATGCGCGAGAAGTTCCGCGCCTCGGGCGGCGAGATCTATCTGCCGCGCTGAGCCGCCGGTTGCGGGGCGCGGCAGCAGCGTTGTGCCGGCACTTGGTGATTGGCAAAATGCGCGCCGGCGTTCAATCCCGCGACCGAGCGGGGTCGGTGCCTGACGTAACGGGGGAGACAATGCGGGAAATCGGGATTATCGGCCGAGCGTTGCTGGTCGCGGGGATCATCCTGAGTTGCGCGAGCACGGCGGTGCTGGCGGCATCGACCAAGACCGTGATCGGCAAGAGCCAGAGACTCGGTCAGGGGTCGGCCAACATGTACGCTGCCTTCGACGAGAAGGGCGCGCCGCTTGCCTTCGGCTTCAACTTCTCCAAGGGCGCGTTGCAGGGGCTGCCGACCACGCCGAACCCGAAGAGCCTGTGCGTCGACGCCAATGGCGACGGCAAGACCGATCTCGCAAGCGAGTGCCTCGGCGACTATTCGCTCATCTTCGCGATGCCGGAAGGCGCGGCGGCGATGGCTCCGTTCAAGTGGCCATGGTCGACTGGAACCCGCACGGGCATCAAGCACCGGCGCCGCCACCCTGGTCGGCGCCCCACTTCGACTTCCATTTCTATGTCGCCGACCGCGCCTCGGTGGAGGCACTGCGGCCGGGAAAGTGTGCCGAGCTGCTCGATTGCGCGGACTTCGAGCGCGCCAGGAAGCTGATCCCGGCACGCTACATCCATCCCGACCGCATCGATGTCGGCGCCGCGGTGCCCGCGATGGGCAATCACCTGATCGATTCGAAGTCGCCCGAGCTCGCACCCGGCGGCCCGCCGTTCACCCACACCTTCATCGTCGGTTCCAACGACGGGCACGTCATCTTCTACGAACCCATGGTCACCAGCGCCTATCTGGTGAGCGGACCGGAAATATGCGCGTCAATCAAGCAGCCCAAGGGATGGGAGGTCGCCGGTTATTACCCAACCAAGTATTGCATCCGGGTTTCGGGTCGCGGAGGACGGCATACGGTCTCGCTCGAGGGCTTCGTCTGGCGCGCGGCGAATTGAGGCGGAGCCGGCACCGACCGGCGATCCGCGCGATCGATTGGTTTTCGCCGGTTCGCGTCGCAGCAACCAAGGCCAGGCGGAGGATTACATCATGCTAAAACTGAACCTGATGAAACCGAGCGTGAACTGCATGCCCGTGCGCGTGCTGGTGCGCGCGGCCGGCCTCGAATTCGAGGAGGTCGACGTCTATGGCAAGACCCGCTCGCCCGAGTTCCTGAATGAAGTTCCCGGCACACCTGACGCCCATGATCGAGAGCGCCGCTCTGCCTAGGGGCGGGATGTGGGAGGGCTGCGCGATCATGCAATATCTCTGCAACCAGCACGGGCTGACGCAGTTCTACCCGGCCGACCCGGCGGCGCGCGCCATGATCGACAGCGCGATGTTCTATCTGGTGGGCACGCTCTACCCGCTGGTGGCCCGCGCCACCTACCCCGTGTTCGGCTTCCCCCTCTATCCGGGCGAGGTCGGCGACAGCGATGCGAGCGCCGCCAAGAAGGAAGAGGCGCGCAAGGCGGCGGCCGCCGCCCTCGCCGAGCCGCTCGAGGCGATGCGGGGCTTCTTCTTGGCCAATGGCCCGTTCATCGGCGGGAGCACGCCATCGATCGCCGATTTCAAGTTCGCCTCCACGCTCGAATTTCTGGCGGGGACCGACTATCCCTTGCCGCAATGGGCACGCACCTACGTCGCGGCGACGGAGAAAGCGCTGGGCAAGGCCTATGCCGAGCCGGCCGCCGACGTGCGCGGCTACATCCAATACGTGAAATCTCAGCGCAACTGAGAGGGAGACCATGATCAAGGGTCTGCACCACAACGCCTACCGCTGTAGATACTCCGAGGAGACGCGGCGCTTCTACGAGGATTTCCTGGGGCTGCCGCTGGCGGGGACGCTGGACATCAAGGAGACCAAGAGCGGGCGGAAGACCGAGACCCTGCACACGTTCTACCGGTTGGGCGACGGCTCGTTCCTGGCGTTCTTCGAGGCGCCCGACCAGCCGTTCGAGTTCAAGCACCAGCACGACTACGATCTGCGCATCGCGCTCGAGGTCGCGCCCGCGGACCTGCACGCGATGTTCGCCAAGGGAAACACGGCCGGGATCGAGACTCGGGGCATCGCCGATCACGAGTTCATCGATTCGATCTATTCCCGCGATCCCAACGGTTACGTCATCGAGCTGACCGCCAAGCGTCCGGGCACCGACCAGGCCCTCGCCCCGGCCCGGAACCACGCCCGCGAAACCCTCGCCGCCTGGCAGGCCGGCAAGGCCAAGTCGGCGGCGTAAACGTCCGAGGGGCTCAGGGACGCCACGGGGAGAAGCGGCGGAGGAGCACCTTCTCCACCTCCAGCGCGGCGAACAGCAGCACCCCGACGCCGACCACCGCCGCCGCCTCGGCGAGGGCGAGCGCGCGGGTCGCGAACAGCGCCTGCATCACCGGCAGATAGGTGAAGGCGATCTGCGCTACCACCACTCCGCCGACGCCGAGCAGGGCCGCCGGCGTGCCGAGTACGCCCTGCCAGGTGAGCGAGCGACCGCGCAGGTAGCGCACGTTGAACAGATAGGCGATCTCCATCACCACCAGCGTATTCACCAAGATGGTCCGCGCCGCCTCGAGGCTAAGGCCGCGCTCCAGTGCCCAGAAGAACATGCCGAAGGCGCCGAACACGAACAGGACCGTCACCAGGGCGACGCGCCAGGCGAGAAAGGGCGTCAGCAGTGGCTGGCGCGCGGGCCGCGGCGCCCGCCGCATGGCGTCCGGCTCGGGTGGCTCGAAGGCGAACGCCAGGCCGAGCGAGACGGCGGTGACCGTGTTGATCCAGAGGATCTGCACCGCCGTCAGTGGCAGGGTCACGCCGAACAGGATCGCAGCGATGATGGCTCAGGCCTCACCGCCGTCGGTCGGCAAGGTCCATGCGATCACCTTGACCAGATTGTCGTAGACCGTGCGCCCCTCGCGCACGGCGGCGACGATCGAGGCGAAGTTGTCGTCGGCCAGGACGATCTCGGCCGCCGCCTTCGCCGCCTCGATTCCCTTGCGCCCCGTGGCGATGCCGACGTCGGTCTGCTTGAGGGCCGGGGCGTCGTTCACCCCGTCGCCAGTCATGGCCACCACCGCGCCGTCGGCCTGGAGCGCCCGCACCAGGCGGAGCAGGGTGAACCCTCCCGCCACGGCGTCGTGGGAGAGCGCACTGGTCTCCGCCGGCGTCGGCTTGCTGGCGAGCGCGAGGACGCGCTGGCCGTCGGCGGCGAGGGCCTGGATGCGCGCGTTCCACCAGGCCCAGTCCACCGGCGCGTCCCCCGCCGGCACGCGCGCGTCACGGCACCGGGCCAGCACCGCCTCGGGCGCGCCCTTGATGCAGGCGAACACGTGCCCTTCGTGGCCGTGGTGCAGTGTCGCCATGAAGCGGTGCTGAGAGTCGAAGGAAATCTTGTCGCGGCGCGGGTACGCCCGGCGGGTGGCGTCCGCTTCCAGCCCCGCCTTCAAGGCGAAGGCGACCATGGCTCCCTCCATCGGGTCGCTCTCCACGTGCCAGGTTCCGCCCGAGTCGCGCAAGGAGGCGTCGTTGCAGAGGAGCGCGACCCGCGCCAGATCGGACAGCGGCCCCTCCGGCTCGGGCTCCATCTCCGCGTCGCCGCGGCGGAAGCCGCCGCGCGGGGCGTAGCCGGCGCCCGTCACCGTGAGCGAGTCGTCGGCGGTGACAACTGTCGCGACCATCATTTCGTTGCGCGTGAAAGTCCCGGTCTTGTCGGCGCAGATGACCGTGACCGAGCCGAGCGTCTCGACCGCCGGCAGACCTTCGGGGATGGCGGCGACGGCCAGGCCCACGACCGCCAGAAAGGCGTCGGCGGGGGCATAGCCGCGCCCCAGGATCGCGACCGCGAACACGACCGCCGCGGTGGCGAGGACCATCCCCGTCAGCCGCCGCGCGAAGCCATCCATCTGCCGCACCAGCGGCGTGGTCAAAGCCGCGACGCTGCCGAGGAGGCGGCTGATGCGGCCGAGTTCGGTCGCCAGTCCGGTTGCCACCACCACGCCGGCCCCCTGGCCCGCGGCCACCAGGGTGCCGGAATAGGCCATGGACCGGCGATCGCCGAGCGCCTCTGCCAGCGCCACCGGCGCCGGCGACTTCTCGGCGGCGACCGATTCGCCGGTGAGGACCGCCTCGTCGATGCGCAGATGACACGCGCGCAGGAGTCGCAGATCGGCCGGCACACGGTCTCCGGGTTCCAGCAGGACCACGTCGCCGGGGACCAGAGCCTCGGCCGCGACGGTCACGCGGCGGCGGTCGCGCAAGACCGAGGCGCGCGGGTCGATCAGACCGCGGATCGCCTCGAGCGCGACCGTCGCCTGCCCCTCCTGGACGAAGCCGATCGCGGCATTGACGGCCACCACCAGCAAGATCATCGCTGTATCGGTGCCGTGGCCGAGAACCAGGGTGATGCCCGCGGAACCCAGAAGCACATAGATCAGCAGATTGTCGAACTGGCGCAGGAACCGTACCAACGCGCGCTCGGGCACTGCCGTTGGCAGGCGATTGGGACCGTGCAGAGCCAGCCGGCGCGCCGGCTCGACCATGCCCAAGCCGTCCCGCCCCGCCGCCATGCGCTCCAGCACCATGGCCTCGGGCAGCGCGTGCCAGACGGCGGGGGCGGGATCCTTCGCGGTCATGGCCGTAGCCTACCCGGCTGGCCGCGATCCGTGTATCGTCGCCGGTGAGCACGCGCCGCGCATTCCGGGAGCAGACCGCCCATGAACTACCACACCACCGCCAACACCCTCGAACACCTCTGGATGCCCTTCACCGCCAACCGCGATTTCAAGGAGAACCCGCGGCTATTCGTGAAGGGACAGGGGGTCTATCTCTGGACCCACAAGGGCGATCAGGTGTTGGACGGGGTGAGCGGCTTGTTCTGCGTCGCCGCCGGCCATGGCCGGCCCGAGATCCGCGACGCCGTCATGCGCCAGCTCGATACTCTCGACTACGTGCCGCACTTCCAGTTCGGCGCGCCGCCGTCCTTCGAGCTGGCGCGGCGCATCGCCGCGATCACGCCGGGCGATCTCAATCGCGTGTTCTTCTGCAATTCGGGGTCGGAAGCCGTGGACACCGCCCTCAAGGTCGCGCTCGCCTACCACCGCGCCCGCGGCGAGGGCACGCGCACTCGTATCGTCGGGCGCGAGAGGGCCTACCACGGGGTCAACTTCGGCGGCATGTCGGTCGGCGGCATGGTGAACAATCGTAAGACCTTCGGCCTCGGGCTGCCGGGCGTCGTGCACATGCGCCACACCCAGTTGCCCGAGCACAAGTTCGTGCGCGGCCAGCCGGAGACCGGCGCCCTGCTCGCCGACGACCTGCAGCGCATGGTCGACCTGCACGGCGCCGACACCATCGCCGCCTGCATCGTCGAGCCGGTCGCGGGCTCGATCGGCTTTCTGGTTCCGCCCAAGGGCTATCTCGAGCGCCTGCGCGCGATCTGCGACCGCCACAGCATCTTGCTGATCTTCGACGAGGTGATCTGCGGCTTCGGCCGGGTGGGAAAGGCTTTTGGCGCCCAGGCGTTCGGCGTTACCCCGGACGCCATGACCATGGCCAAGGCGCTGACCAACGGCGCCATCCCCATGGGTGCCGTGGCCTTCCGGGAAGGGATCTACGACACGATCGTGAACTCGGCCGCTCCGGGCGCGATCGAGCTGTTCCACGGCTATACCTATTCGGCCCATCCGGTGGCGAGCGCGGCCGGCTGCGCGACCCAGGAAATCTACGTGCAGGAACGCCTGTTCGAACGCGCGGCCAAGCTGTCGCCGGCGTTTCTAGACGCGGTCTTCTCGCTCCGCGAGCTGCCCATCGTCACCGACATCCGCGGCTACGGCCTCCTGGCCGCGATCGACGTGGCCCCCTTGGGCACACCCGGCACGCGCGGCTTCCAGATCATGAAGCAGCTCTACGAGGCCGGGCTCCTGGTCAAGATGACCGGCGATGCGATCCTGATCTCGCCGCCGCTGGTCTCGGAAGAGAAACACTTCGACGAGCTGGTCGCCAAGGTCAAGGCGACCCTGCAGAAGCACTGAGGCAGAGCCATGGCGCGCCTGAAGAAGCACACGCCGCGAGAAATCGTGCAGCCCTTCGCCGCCTACAGCCAGGGGGTCGAGGTGCCGCCCGGCGCGCGCTGGCTGTTCATCGCCGGCCAGGTCGGCGAGGCGCGGGACGGCACCATCCCGAAGGACTCGCAGGCGCAGGTCGACCTGGCGTGGGCCAACGTGCTGGCCGTGCTCGCCTCGGCCAGCATGGGGCCGGAGGACCTGGTGCACGTCAACGTGTTCATCACCGACGCCGCCGACGTCACGCTCAACCGCAACTCGTGGCGCAAGATCTCCAAGGACGGCGGCCCCGGTATCACCATGGTGACGGTCAAGCGCCTGTCCCATCCCGACTGGAAGGTTGAGGTGCAGGCGGTCGCGGCCAAGGCCTGAACGGGCGGAGCTCGCGGCTCAGACCTTGCCCTTCCACGGCACCAGGATGGTCTCGAGCCAGCGCATCAGGAGCTCGAACAGATAGGCCACCACGCCGATCAGGATGATGCCGAGAATCACCACGTCGGTGCGCAGGAAATTGGACGCGTTGAAGACCATCTGACCGAGGCCCGCGGTTGCCGCCACCATCTCGGCGGCGACCAGGGTGGTCCAGGCCACCCCCATGCCGATGCGCAGGCCGACCAGGATTTCCGGCAGGGCTGAAGGCAGGATCACGTGCCACAGCACCTGGTTCGATGTCGCCCCCATGGAGAGGGCGGCGTGGATCTGCTCCTGGCTCGCCGAGCGCACGCCCGAGCGCGCGGCAAGCGCGACCGGCGCGAAGCACGCCAGGAACAGGAGGATGATCTTGGAGCTCTCGTCAATGCCGAACCAGATGATCATGAGGGGCAGGTAGGCGAGCGGCGGTAGGGGTCGGTAGAACTCGATAATCGGATCGAACACGCCCCGCGCCCAACGGCTGACCCCCATGCCGAGGCCGACGGGAATGCCGAGGAGAATGGCGGCGATGAAGGCCGAGAACACGCGCGCGAAGCTGACGCCGAAATGCACCAGGAGCGTGTGGTTGTCCAGCTCGCCCCCCATGGCCTGGTTGAAGGCGAACCAGACTGCCTCCGGCTTGGGCACGAACAGCGGCTTGACCAGTGGCAACTGGATGCCGAGGAACACCATGTCGCGCGTCATCAGCCACCAGAACGCGAACAGCACCACCACCGAGACCACGCTGATGACACCGCTCGATCCTTCGCCGGGAGCATGGTAGCGGCTGGTGGTCGGCTTGGCCTCGGTGGCCCCGGCCGCCGCGGCGGGCGTGGTGTCAACATGGTCGGCCATGGCCGTTACCCGACCGCCGCCTGGGGGTCCACGTCGCGCCGCTGCACCTGGGCGAGCACTTCCTCGCGTACGCGAATGAAGTAGGGGTCGGACTTTACCTTGCGCGCGTCGTGGGAGGCGATGTAGCGCCGCCCGAAATCGAGTTCGTAGGTCTTCTCGATCTTGCCCGGCCTGGGCGTCATCACCACCAGACGGGTGGCCAGGAATACCGCTTCCTCGACCGAATGGGTGATGAAGAAGATCTGGCGCCCGGTCCGGTGCCAGACATCGAGGATCACCTCCTGCACCTGTTCGCGGGTGAGGGCATCGAGGGCACCCAGCGGTTCGTCCATCAGCAATACCTCGGGGTCGGAGGCGAGCGCGCGGGCGATGCCGACCCGCTGCTGCATGCCGCCCGAAAGCTCGTAGATCATGCGGTCGGAGAAGTCGGTCAGCGAAACCAGCGCCAGCTTCTCCAGCGCCACGGCATGGCGCTGGGGGCGGCCCATGCCGCGCATTTTAAGACCGAAGGCGACGTTGTCGATCACGCTCAGCCATGGCATCAGAGCGTGGCGCTGGAAGACCACCCCGCGGTCGGCGCCGGGGCCGACGATGGCACGGCCGTCCAGCGTGACGCTGCCCTCCGAGGGGCTGAGAAAGCCGGCGATCACGTTGAGCAGCGTGGTCTTGCCGCAGCCCGAGGCGCCGAGGGCGACGGTAAACTCGCCGGCGCGCATGGTCAGGTTGATCTGGCTCAAGGCATCGATGATGCCCTGCCCCGTTTGGTAGCGAACCGAAAGGTTCCTAACTTCCAGGATCGACAAGGGAGGCACCTCGGGCCGTTGCGATCGGGTCGTGCCCGCACCGGCGATGGCCGGGCGACGACGGTGGGCGGCGGGCCCGGCCAGCATTGGCCGGGCCCGGGTCGCCTATTTCTTCATTGCCGCCTTGACGTAAACGTCGGTCACGAACTTGGAGTAGTCGGCCTGAACCGTGGTCACGCGGCCCTGCTCCTTGAGAAAGTTGGCGGTGTCGGTCAGCGCCTTAGCGACCCCGCCTTCCATACCACCGCCGAGCCAGGTCTTGGACGCCTCCTCCTCCAGGGTGGGGAGGCCGTAGGAGGCCATCATCGCCGGCACGTCGGGCAGGTCGGCCTTGGTCACCTTGGCCACCGCCTTCGCCTCGGCCGAATCGGCCGTCCACTTGGACCGGTTGGCCTTGTACTTGGCGTTGGTCGCCTCGATCACCTGGATCATCTTGACCAGGAAGTCGGTGTTCTTCTCCGCCCAGGCCTTGTTGACGATCATGCAGTCGAAAGTCGGCCGACCCATCTTGGCGATGTCGGTAGCCGACATCAGCACCTTGCCGTTCTTCTTGATCTTCGAGAGCACCGGGTCCCAGACGAAGGCGGCGTCGATATCGCCCCGTTCCCAGGCGGCCGCGATCTCTGGCGGGCGCAGGTTGCGGATGTCCGCGTCCTTCGGATTGACGCCGCCCTTCTCGAGCGCGAACAGCAGCTGGTAGTGGGAGGTGGAGACGAATGGCGTGGCCAGCTTCTTGCCCTTCACGTCCTTGATCGAATTGATCCCTGAGCCGTTGCGGGCGACCAGTTGCTCGCTCTCGCCGATGTCGTCGAGGATGTAGAAGACTAGGATGTCGAGGCCCTGGGAGGCCGCCGTCGCCGCCGGGCTCGATCCGACCTCGCCGATTGACACCGCGCCCGCCGCCATGGCCTTGATCACGTCGGCGCCGGTTGGAATCAGGCGCCAGTCGATCTTGTATCCGGTCGCCTTCTCGATCTCGCCGGAATCCATCGCCGCCCTCATCGGCAGTACCATGTCCTGGTGCGCGATAGTGACTTCCTTGGGCTGCGCCTGAACCGGCGACGCTGCCATGCCGAGCGCGAGAACCACCGCCAGCGCGCCTGAGACCGTTCCTCTCATGTCCGTCCTCCTATGATCCAGAGCTCCGGTACCGGCACTGGTCGCGTGCGCTCCCGATGAGTCTCTGTTCTGGTTGCGACGGCCCAGAGCGGGCCGCCGATCCGCGACTTTCAAGCGACTGAACGCTAGCGCAAGGGACCGGTGGAAGCCAGGGCGGCGACCGCCACGGCCTCAGCCCTGGGCCGGAATCGTGGGACGGAAGCGCATCTCCTCCTCGGGCGGCATGGTCTCCTGCCACGCAGGCAGCTTGGCGATCCGGTCGCGCAAGGATTCCAGCTTGGGGAAGCTGCCCTTGGGGAACGCGTCGGGGAAGCCGTCGATTCCTGGGCGCTGGGCGAACTGGATGACAACCGCCGTGGTGATGTCGGCCTGGGTCATGCGCGCGCTCTCCAGCCAGGGAGTCTGCGGCAGCGACTCGAGCCAGGTGAGCGCCTCGCGGGTCTGCGACAGATTGTGGTCGATCCAGGGCTGATGCACCTTCTCCGGCGGATGCATGGTGAACTCGTAGACCGAGTGCACCACCTTCTCCAGCGCGCCCATGGCCGCAACCACCAGGCGCATGACCTTGTGCCGGCCGGGCTCGGTCAGCGGGATCAGGGCCTTATCAGGACCCACGGTCTGATCGAGATAGTCGAGTATGGCGTTGCTGTCGAACAGCACCTCGCCGTTGTCGAGGACCAGGGCCGGCACCCGGCCGACGGGGTTGTAGGAGCGCATCTCCTTGAGATTGCCCCAGGCTGTGATCGGCTTGTGGTCATAGGGAATGCCGAGGGTCTTCAAGCTGATGGCGGCGCGGCGGGCGAACGGCGAGCGGTAGCGGCCGACGAGCATCATGGCGGCGAGTCCTCCGGAGACGGTTGCGGCCAAACCTAATGGTCGCCCCCTGGGCTGCCAAGCGGCGCCTCTCGACAGTCCGAATCGCCTGTGTCCAAATGCCGGCGCGACGCCTGCAACCGGGGGATTTAAAGTATGGCCAGGACGCCGACCGCGAAAGAGATCGATCACATCAACCTCGAATACCTGCCGCGCCTGACGGTCAAGAACGCAGACGAGTACCTGCAGAAATCCGCCAAGCGCAGCGCCCGGGTGCGCAAGCAGCTCGCCTGTCACCTCGACGTCGCCTACGGCGACACGGCGGGTCAGACGCTCGACGTCTTCCCGGCGGCACGCAAGGGCGCGCCGGTGCACGTCTTCATCCACGGCGGCTACTGGCGGGCGCTGGACAAGCACATCTACAGCCATGTCGCCGCGCCCATGGTCGCCGCCGGGGCGACCGTGGTGCTGCCCAACTACGACCTCTGCCCCAAGGTGCGCATCACCGACATCGTCGACCAGGTGCGCCGCGCGATCGTCTGGGTCTACAAGAACATCGCCCGGCACAACGGCGACCCGAAGCGCATCTTCGTCTCCGGCCACTCGGCCGGCGGGCACCTCACCGGCATGATGATCGCGACCGACTGGGCCAAGCTCGCCGGCCTGCCGAAGGATTTGATCAAAGGTACTGCGCCGCTCTCCGGCCTGTTCGACGTCGAGCCGCACCGCCACACCCAGTTGCAGCCGGACATCCGCCTGACCGCGCGCGAGGCGCGGCTGATGAGCCCGATGTTCCTGCCCCCCGTGGCCACGGGGCCGGCCATCGTCGCGGTCGGCGGCGTCGAGCCGGACAGCTTCCACTGGCAGTCCCTGGAGTACGCCGCCCGGCTCCGCCTGCATGGGATCAAGGCCGAGTACGTCGCCACCCCCGGCGACAACCATTTCGCCATCATTGACCGCCTCGGCAACGCCAAGGACCCGCTCACCCGGGCGCTGATCGCGCAGATGGGCCTTTGACGAGCTAGCGGACTGATTTGTTCCATTATTCGGAACAGCCCGGTCCGCTTGGCAGGATTGCGCGCCAGGCGATATAACTTCCAAAAGGCTTGACCGAGTCGCGCCGACCAGCGCGCGCGTCCGTCCGTGCCAGCGCCAGAATAAGCCCGGGAGCCGTAGCCATGAGCCAGCAGAGCGCCGCTGCCCTGTCCCCGACCGCGGCCAAGGTGGTGCCGAGCGAGATTGCCCTAGTCGCCGACATGATCCAGCGCGCGCGCCGGGCGATGGCGGTGCTCGCGGACGCCTCCCAGACGCGGGTGGACGAGGCGGTGACCGCGCTCGCCTGGTCGATCTACCGCGAGGACCATGCGCAGGAACTCGCCGAGCTCGCGGTCGCCGACACCGGTCTCGGCAATGTCCCCGACAAGGTCCGCAAGAACCAGCGCAAGACCTTCGGCACGTTGCGCGACCTGCTGCGTGCCCGCACCGTCGGCGTGATCGAGGAACTGCCCGAGAAGGGCCTGGTCAAGTACGCCAAGCCGGTCGGTGTGGTCGGCGCAGTCTGCCCCTCGACCAACCCGGCGGCCACCACGGTGAACAAGGCGATGATGGCGCTCAAGGGCGCCAACGCGGTGGTGATTGCACCTTCCCCGGCCGGCTCGGGCACCACGCGGCGCACCTGCGATCTGATGCGTGCCGAGCTGAAGAAGATTGGCCTGCCCGAGGACCTGGTGCAGTGCCTGCCCGATCCCGTCACCAAGGAGATGACCCAGGCCCTGCTGGAGCTGTCGGATCTGGCTGTGGTGACCGGCAGCCAGGACAATGTGCGCCGCGCGTATCGCAGCGGCACCCCGGCCATCGGCGTCGGCGCCGGCAACGTGCCGGTGATCATCGACACTTCCGCCGATCTCGACCAGGCGGCGCGCCTGATCTGCCAATCCAAGACCTTCGACAACGCGACCTCGTGCAGCGCGGAGAACGCGCTGGTGATCGTCGATGCGGTCTACGACCGGGCGATAGCGGCGCTGCAGCGGGCCGGCGGATTCATGGCCAGCGCCGCCGAGAAGAAGCAGATCCAGGACGTGCTGTGGGCCGGCGGCAGGCTCAACCGGCACGTGATCGCCAAGGACGCCGACGTGTTCGCCCGCGCCTGCGGCCTGCCGCAGGCGGCCCTCGCCTGCAAGTTCTTCATGGTCGAGGAAGGCGGAGTCGGCAAGGCCTATCCGTTCTCCGGCGAGAAGCTGTCACTCGCGCTTGCCGTCTACCGCGCCCGTGACATCGACGCCGCGATTCTGCGCGTGCAGGAAATCCTGAACTACCAGGGCATGGGCCATTCCTGCGGCATCCACACCCGCGACCTCGCCACCCCGCGCCGGATCGCCGAGCGCCTGAACGTGGTCCGCGTCCTGGTCAACCAGGCCCATTGCGTCGGCAACGGCGGCAGCTTCGACAACGGCCTCGGCTTCACCCTCACCATGGGCTGCGGCACCTGGGCCAAGAACAGCATCTCCGAGAACCTGAGCTACCAGCACTTCATCAACATCACCCACCTCTCGACCGTGATTCCTGAGGACCTGCCAAGCGAAGAAGCGCTCTTCGGCGCCCATTGGTCGCGCTACGGCCACTGACGCTCCATGGACTTCGAGGAGCACGCGGCCAAGCCGCTGCTGGCGGCGGCCGGCATTCGCACCCCCAAGGGACGCCTGGCGCTGAGCGCGGCGGACGCCGCCCTGGCCGCCACGGAGCTGGGCGTGCGCGCGGTGGTGAAGGCGCAGGTCGCCACGGGCAAGCGCGGCAAGGCCGGCGGCATCAAGGTGGTGGCCTCCGCCACTGAGGCAACGGCGGCGGCGGAGCGCATCCTCGGCCTCGAGATCGGCGGCTATCCTGTCCAGCGCCTGCTGGTCGAGGAGGCCGCCGACATCGCGCGCGAGTTCTACGCGGCGGTGATGAACGACGCGACCTCGAAGGGACCCCTGCTTCTCTTTTCGACCGCCGGCGGCATGGACATCGAGGAGGTGTTTGCGACCCGCCCCGAGACCGTCCGCCGCCAGCCGATCGACATCCGCGCCGGCCTCGACGCCCGGGCCGCCGCCGACATTCTCGCCGGTCTCGATCTCGACGCCGGCCTCCGCACCCGGCTCGGCAAGATCCTCGCCGCGCTCTACCGCGTCTACCGCACGCGCGACGCCGAGCTGGTCGAGATCAACCCGCTCGCCCTGACGCGCTCGGGCGACCTGGTCGCCCTCGACTGCAAGTTCACTCTGGACGATGCCGCCAAGGGCCGCCAGGCGGACATCGCCAAGCTCGGCGCGCCGGCTCCGGCGACCGCGCTGGAGCAGCGCGGCCAGGAGCAGGGCCTCTACTTCATCGAGCTCGACGGCGACGTGGGCGTGCTGGCCAACGGCGCCGGCCTGACCATGACCACCATGGACGCGGTGCGCCATTATGGTGGCCGCGCCGCCAACTTCCTCGAGATCGGCGGCCAATCCTACACCAAGGCGACGGCCGGCCTCGACCTGGTGCTGGCGAACCCGAACGTGACGAGCCTGGTGATCAACTTCTGCGGCGCCTTCGCCCGTACCGACGTGATGGCGGAAGGCGTGGTGCAGGCGTGGAAAACCTTGCAGCCGACGCTGCCGGTGTTCTTTTCCATCCACGGCACCGGGGAGAAGGAGGCGATCGCCCTGGTGCGCCGCGAGCTCGGCTTCGAGCCCTACGACGTCATGGACGACGCGGTGAAGGCCGCCGTTGCCGCCGCCAAGGGGGCCACCGCGCGAGGGTCCCGGCCATGATCGTGCGCGGCCACGAGACTCTCCTCGTCCAGGGCATCACCGGCAAGCAGGGCACGTTCTGGACCGAGCGTATGCTCGAGTACGGCACCAAGGTGATCGGCGGCGTCAACCCGCAGAAGGCGGGCACCACCCATTGCGGCGTGCCGGTCTTCGCCTCGGCCCAGGCCGCCGCCAAGGCGACCCGGGTCGATGCGGCGGTGATGTTCGTGCCCCCCCTCGGCGCCAAGGAGGCGGCCTTGGACGCCATCGCGGCCGGCATCGGCAAGCTCTGCGTGCTGACCGAGCACATCCCGGCCCAGGACGTGATGGAGATCCTGGCCGTGGCCAAGGCCGCGGGAACCCGCATCCTCGGCCCCAACACCGCCGGCCAGGTGACCACGGGCGAATGCTTCGTCGGCATCATCCCGGCCTTCAACGACAACATCTTCCGCAAGGGCCGGGTCGGCGTGGTGTCGCGCAGCGGCAGCCTCGGCACCCTGATCTGCCTGAACCTGGTGCAGGCCGGCTACGGCGAGAGCGTGTTCATCGGCATCGGCGGCGACCCCGTGCTCGGTACCACCATGCAGGAAGCCCTGATGGAGGTGGACGCCGACCTCAACTCGGACGCCGCGATCCTGGTGGGCGAGATCGGTGGCACCGCCGAGGAGGACGCCGCCGAGTACGCGAGCGGCATGACGAAGCCGGTAATCGCCTTCGTCGCCGGGGGCAGCGCGCCGCCCGGCAAGAAGATGGGCCATGCGGGGGCGATCGTCCTCGGCGACCGCGGCACCTACCGCTCGAAGCGGCGGGCGCTGGAGGCGGCCGGGGTGGTGGTCCTCGACATGCCCTCCGAGCTCGGCGCCGCGCTCCAGGACAAGCTCGGCCCGCCCACCCCCTGAGGCCGGTTCATCCGCGCCGACGCCCGTGGTCTGATCCCGGTGGCAATCCGGGAGGGGGAGACGCGCTTCATGGCGGGCGGCAAGATCGGGTTCGGTCTGGGGCCGGGCGAGGCCGTCGGCGACGCAGGATGCTCAAGGCCTTGCAATGCTGGCGAAGATAAACAAATAATCGTTGTGCAGTGACTTTCTGTTCATTTATCCCGCCCGAGCCCCCTTGACACCCGCCGACCCAGCGCCACCCTCGCCACCGTCTGTCCCCTGGCCCTTCCGCGGCCGCGGCCCCGAGCTTGCGATCCTGGCCGAGGCGCTCGCCGCCCCCGGCTTTGTCTGCCTGGGCATCGACGGGCGGGCGGGGGTCGGGCGGGCGGCTCTTCTAGCCGAAGCGCTCAGGCGCGCCGGGCGGCCGGCGCCGGTGGTGGTGGCGCAGGGCGACGGCGACGAGGCAGGGGTGCGCTTCGCGTTTGCCGCCGCGCTCGCCGCCGATCTGGCCCTGCCCGAGCGCGCGCTCCGCGCGGGCCTGCGCACCCCCGCCGACCTGGCGCTGCGCCTGGTGGAGGTGTTGGCGCGCGGCCATATGGTGGTGCTCGACGGCGCCGAGGCGCTGGCGCGCAAGGCGCTGCACCCGGTCCTTGCCGCGCTCGATGCCGCCGTCCCCGACCTGGTGGCGGCCGGCGCCGGCGGCCTGGTGCTGATGGCGGCGCCGGCGGGGGCGCTGGCACCCCTGCTCGCGCGCCCCGCCGCGCGCCAACTGGCGCGGCAGTGCCGCCCGCTCACCCTCGGGCCGTGGGACGCGACGACCCTGGTCGCCCTGCTCAGGGATGCCGGCCTCACCGATCCGGGCCGCGGCCTCTTCCTCTGGAGCCTCTTGGGTGCCATCCCCGGTCTTTGGCGGCAGGCAGCCGCCGTCGGCGCCTTGGATACGCCGGGCGAGGGGCAGATCCTGCGCCGGCTGTTCCTGGACCCGGGCGCGCCCCTCGGCGTCGAGGGTGCGCTCCATGATCCGGCGCCCCGGGACCTGCGCGGCCGCTTCGCCGGCCTGCTCGCCTACCTGGCCGAGGCCGGCCCCGTCGACCATGGCGCGATCGTCCGAGCGCTGCTGCCGCAAGAGGCGGGGCGGCCGCAAGTCTCCGCCTATTTGCAGACCCTGATCGCCCTCGGCCTGGTCGAGCGCACCACGCCCTTCGGCGCCGCGGAGGGCAGCCGGCGCGCGCGCTATGGCCTGGCCGACAACTTCCAGGCCGCCTGGCTGGGCGGGATCGGCCGGTCCTTGCGCGCCGCCGCCTTCCGCCCGGTGCTCGAGGTCGAATCCGCGCTCCGCGAGCGTCTCAACAGCCACACCGCGCGGCGCCTGCCGCGTCTCCTGCGCGCCTTCGAGGCGGCGCGGGCCGCCGCTCTCGACCCCGGCCTCGGCGCCCCCGCCCCCTACTGGGAGCGGGCCGAGGGCGGCGGGATCGAGTTCGACGCGGTCTTGGCCGATTCCGGCGCGGGTCACCTGCGCCTGGTGCGGGCGGTGCGCTTCGAGGCGCGGTTAGGGCCCCCCTTTCGCGCCGCCTTCGCGGCGGCGGCGACGCGTTTTCTGGCTACGCCCGAGGGCCGCGCCCATGGGCGCGCCCGCATCACCCGAGTGGCGGCCGCCCCCGTGGTCTCCGCCGCCACCCGCGCGGCCTTGGCGGCGGAGGGTTTCGACTGTCTCGATTTCAACGATTATGCGACCATTCTCGGCGACACTCGGCCCGCGCTGTTCCGCTGACGGCCAAGGACCAAGCCATGTCGCCCCTCCCCGCCCGCGCGGCCTCGACCGCCGCTTTCCTGCTGGACCGCTGCCACGCCGCGCTCGGCGACGCGGAGCGCTATTTGGCCGCCGCCAAGGCCGCCGTGGCCGCCCGGGTCGCCCCCGGCGGGCAACTGGACGGTGGGCGGCTGGAGGCCGAGCAGACCGCCGCCCACGGCCTCGCCTGGGTCGCGACCTATGTCGAGGGCCTGCGCCAGATGCTGCGCTGGGCCGAGCGGCTGGCGGTCGCAGGCACGCTGGGTGAGTTGGAGTCCCTGCTGCTGGAGGCGGCCTACGGCGAATACCTGGCCCAGCTCGCCGGCGGCATCGCCATGAGCCAGGTGGAGGTGGTGCGGGGCACCGACCTCGGCGTCCCGGGCGAGGCCATGCACGGCCTCTATTCCCCGGCCTGCGTCGCCCTGGTGCGCGACGGCACCGCGGCACCCGCGCGCGCGCGCCTCGCCCAGTTGCTCGCCGCCGGGGCGGAGACCGGCTCCTTCGGCGCCCTTGGCTTCGAGGACGAGACCCTCGACCTGATGCGCGAGCAGTTTCGCCGCTTCGTGGCCGATCAGGTCAGCGACGTCGCCCATGGCTGGCACCTGCGCGACGAGCTGATCCCGATCGCCGTCATCGAGCAGATGGCGGCGCTCGGCGTGTTCGGCCTCACCATCCCGGAAGAGTGGGGCGGCCTCGGCCTGGGCAAGACCGCCATGTGTGTGGTGACGGAGGAGCTCTCGCGCGGCTATATCGGCGTCGGCTCGCTGGGGACGCGCTCCGAGATCGCGGGCGAGTTGATCCGCCTCGCCGGCACGCCGGCGCAGAAGGCGCGCTGGCTGCCGGGCATCGCCTCCGGCGCGGTGATCCCGACCGCCGTCTTCACCGAGCCCGGCACCGGCTCGGACCTGGCCTCGATCCGCACCCGCGCGGTCCGCGACGGCGAGGTCTGGCGCATCACCGGCAACAAGACCTGGATCACCCACGCCGCCCGGGCCGATCTGATGACCCTGCTCGCGCGCACCGGCACGCCCGAGTCGGGCTACCGGGGCATCAGCATGTTCCTGGCCGAGAAGCCGCGCGGCACCGACGCCGATCCGTTCCCGGCGCCCGGCATGAGCGGCGGCGAAATCCGCGTCCTCGGCTACCGCGGCATGAAGGAGTACGAGATCGGCTTCGACGGCTTCGCGGTGCCAGCGGCGAACCTCTTGGGCGAGGCCCCGGGCCAGGGCTTCAAGCAGTTGATGGAGACCTTCGAGTCGGCGCGCATCCAGACCGCGGCACGGGCCGTCGGCGTGGCCGAGGCCGCCTTCGAGCTGGGATTGAAATACGCCCGCGAGCGGGTGCAGTTCGGCAAGCCGCTGGACGCCTTCCCGAGGGTCCACGCCAAGCTCGCCTGGATGGCGGTCGAGACCATGGTGGCGCGCCAGCTCGCCTACTTCGCCGCGCGCGAGAAGGACGCC
Organism: Alphaproteobacteria bacterium; assembly: GCA_009693995.1. Taxonomy (GTDB): domain Bacteria; phylum Pseudomonadota; class Alphaproteobacteria; order SHWA01; family SHWA01; genus SHWA01. Next base: position 52,684 of record SHWA01000004.1, read on the forward strand.
GGCCGGCGCTGCGACCTGGAAGCCGGCATGGCCAAGCTGCTCGCCGCCCGGGTCGCCTGGGCCAACGCCGATGCCGCGCTGCAGATCCACGGCGGCAACGGCTACGCCCTCGAATACCCCATCAGCCGCGTGCTGTGCGACGCGCGCATCCTCAACATCTTCGAAGGCACGGCGGAAATCCAGGCCCAGGTGATAGCGAGGCGGCTGTTGACGGACAAGAATTAGCAAAGCCCTTCCTCCCCTGGGGGAGGAAGGGTTTGGGATGGAGGGGAGACCCGGCGCCCTCGCGCGCCCTCGCGCGAGCGCGCTTCGCGCGCTTGGGTCGCGCCCCATCCCAACCCTTCCCCGCCCGCGGGGAAGGGCTTTGGAACTTTGGAGGCAATTCTTGAAAGAGTGCTCCAAGTCCATCCTGCGCCGGCTCGCCGACCCCAATTTCCTGAGCCGGTATTTCGTCGGCCGGGGCATCGACATCGGCGGCGCGCCGGACCCATTGCCGCTCTACCGGGAACTGTTCCCGCGCATGGGCGAGGTGCGGGTCTGGGACCAGGCCGACGGTAACGCCGAGACCTTGGCGGGCGTCGCCGACGAGAGCTTCGACTTCGTCCATTCCAGCCATTGCCTGGAGCACCTGGTGGACCCGGCGCAGGGCCTCGTGCACTGGTTCCGCGTGCTCAAGGCCGGCGGCCACCTGATCGTCACCGTGCCCGAGGAGGACCTCTACGAGCAGGGCGTATTCCCGTCCACCTACAACCGCGACCACCGTCACACCTTCACGCTCCGCAAGGAGCGCAGTTGGAGCCCGCGCTCGCGCAACCTGCTCGACCTGCTGCCGGGCCTGGGTGCGGCCGCCGACGTGCGCAAGGTGGAGGTGATCGACGCCGCCCATCGCTACGCCCTGCCGCGCTTCGACCAGACCCTCACGCCAGTGGCCGAATCGGCGATCGAGCTGGTGGTGAGGAAGCGCACGCCCCCGGAGCTCGCCGCCGGCGGGCGGCTGCCGGCGTCGGCGCGGGCGCTGAGTGCGCAGGAGATATGGCTGCTGACCGGCTTGCGCCCGCGCGGCGGCGGCTGAGCGGCGCCGGTGCTGCCCGCCGAGACCGTCGCGGCGCTCGCCTTCGTCACCTCGATCACGCCGGGGCCGAATAATTTGATGCTGCTGGCCTCGGGCGTGAACTTCGAGCGAGATAAGGGGACACAATACTTAATTCCGGAGCTCGATCGAGGCTCGGGCGCACCCCAAGGACACTCCATCGGAATTAAGTATTGTGTCCCCTTATCTCCTTAGGCTTGCCCCGTCTCCGCGGCGCCGGCGCCTCCCCCACCCCCTCCTTCGCCGGGTACCGGCAGAGATCCTGGATCAGGCAGCCGGCGCACTCTGGTTTGCGCGCCTTGCAGACATAGCGGCCGTGCAGGATCAGCCAGTGGTGGGCATGGCGGCGGTATTCGGCGGGGGTGCGCTTGATGAGGGCGTCCTCCACCGCGCGCGGGGTCTTGCCGGGGCCGAGGCCGGTCCGGTTGGCGACCCGGAAGAGATGGGTGTCGACCGCGATGGTCGGCTCGCCGAAGGCGGTATTCAGGACCACGTTCGCGGTCTTGCGCCCGACCCCGGGGAGGGCTTCCAGCGCTTCGCGGTCGCGCGGCACCTCGCCGCCATGGCGCTCGAGCAGCAGGCGGGAGAGGGCGATCACGTGCTTCGCCTTGGTGCGGTAGAGACCGATGGTGCGGATGTAGGCGCCGAGCCGTTCCTCGCCCAGGGCGACCATGGCGGCGGGCGTCGGCGCCGCCTGGAACAGCGCCCCCGTCGCCTTGTTGACGCTGACGTCGGTCGCCTGGGCCGAGAGCACCACGGCCACCAGCAACGTATAGGGGCTGGCGTAGTCGAGCTCGGTGGTCGGCGCCGGGGAAGCCGCCTGCAAGCGGCGGAACACCTCGGCGACCTGGTCTGGCGGCAGTCTGGGCATCGCGTCCTCCCGCCGCAACCTTAGCCGCCGCGGCCTTTGCCGGGGAAGGCGGTTGCGCCATAGTGGCGACCATGGCCACGGGACCCGACAGGGCGGTCGCACCGGTTGCAGGCGCAGAGGTTGCGGGCGCAGAGGTGCTGTTCGAGGCGGAGCTCCGCCCCTACCGCTCGCTCGCGCCCAACGCCTTCATGTGGCTGATGGTCGCGCTCACGGTCCCCATCAGCGGCCTCGGTATCGCCTTCTACCTGATGGGCGCCTGGCCGGTGTTCGGCTTCCTTGGCCTCGATGTGGTGCTGATCTATCTCGCCTTCCGGGCGAGCTACCGCAGTGGGCGGCTGCGCGAAAAGCTCAGGCTCTCGGCACGCGACCTGGTGGTCCGGCGCATCAGCCCGTCGGGCGAGGTGCGGTCATTGACCTTCGCGCCGCCACAGTGGCTGCGGGTCACCCTGGCCGAGCCGGTCGAGAGCGACACGCCGCTCGAGCTCGCCTCCCACGGGCGGTACTTGCGCATCGGCGCCTTTCTTCCGCCCGGCGAGCGGCAGGCGGTGGCGGTGGCGCTGCAGGGGGCGCTCAGGCGCCTGCGCACGGCGCCGCATCAGGCCTGACCGTCGGCCCCCCGGCTGGGAGCGCGGGGCGCGCAGAAGAGATCGTAGAGCACCGCGATCACCCGGCGGGCGGCCTCGCTGCCGAGGGAATAGTAGATCGTCTGCGCCGCGCGCAGGGTCACCACCAGACCGTCGCGGCGCAGCCGCGCCAGGTGCTGCGAGAGCGCCGACTGGCTCAAGCCCACCAGCGCCTCGAGCTGAGTGACGGAGCGCTCCTGCTGGCAGAGATGGCAGAGCACCAGGAGCCGGCTCTCGTTGCCGAGCGCTTTCAGCAGCGCGGCCGCGCTGCCCGCGTTCTGCCGGAGCACCGCGAGCGCCTCCGGCGGCACCGCCGCCAAGGCGACCAGGCCGCCGTTGTCCGCCTCCCTCCGCAGTTCTGGCGGTGCCGTCATCCGCGCCCCCGCCACATACGAGGGCAGCGACGCCATGGCACGACCCGCTACTCGACCCGGCTGAACCGGGGCTTCAGGCGGCGGTGTGCGAACTTCCAGACGCCGCCCTCGCGCACATAGCGGTCGTAATAGTCGCCGATCAGGGTCGGCCGGTCGTAAGGAATCGCGGGGCTGTCCTCGGTGTAGGGGCCGGGGACGCGGTAGAGCGTCAGGTAGACCACGCCCTCGGCCGCGTTCGCGCTTGCGATCTCGAACCAGTGGTTGGTGCAGACATGGCGCGTCACCATCTGCGGGCGGGTGCGAAAATTGTTGAGGATCGCCTCGTGGCCCTTGTGCGTGCGGCCCAGCACCTCCAGGGTGGCGTCCGCCGTGAACAGCTTGACGAAGGACGCGAAGTCCTGGGTATCGGCGAGGCGGCAATAGGCGGTCGTCAGCTTCGACAGATCCCACTCGATCAGCATCTTGTCTTGGATGTTCATGGCTTCCTGCTCCCGTACCCGCGGCGAAGGGTGGCGCGCAGTTTCCGCCAGCGCCTGCCACCTCGCAAGGGCGAGGTGGGCGCCCCTTTGCCCCGGCGGGTTCGGTTCGCGACATTGTGATCGCCGGAGCGGGTTCGCCCAGGCGATGCCGGGAGCCGCCATTTTCCTCGCCCTGGTGCTGGTTGGCCCTGGCGCCCTGGCCGCCGACCCGGTGGAGGGGGCGAAGATCGCCAAGCGCTGCAGTCCCTGCCACAGCTTCCAGGCGGGCGGCGCCCACGGGGCATTCGCGCCCAACCTGTTCGGCGTGCTCGGCCGCACCGCCGGGAGGGCTCCCGGCTACCCCACCTATTCGCCCGCCATGCGCGAGTCCGGCATCGTCTGGACCGCGGCCGCCCTGGATCAGTACCTGGCCCGCCCGCGCGGCTTCATCCCGGGCAGCGCCAAGCAGTTCCCGGCCGTGCGCAACCCGGCCGAGCGCGCCGATGTGGTGGCCTATCTGGCGACCCTGCACCCCTGAGCCACGCCGAGGCATTCCCCAATGCACGATCTCCTCTCCGCCCTCGCCCT
>SHWA01000069.1 GCA_009693995.1 Alphaproteobacteria bacterium
TGTACCTGGCGGCTGCAGGCCGCCTGACCGCCGACATGCCCGCCCGACCCTACGCTCTCGCCAGGCGGCCGCCACGCGCACCAAACGACCGCCCCCGCACCGCCCCGGCACCCCCAGCCACCGCCGCTCCAACGTTCCGCAATCCACCCCCCCATTCCGCCGTTGACGGCCCAATACATTTCCAAGCTCTCAGGCGCGCCAGGCATCGACCAGGTGCCGCGGCAGGCGCCAGGGCACGGCCAGGATGGCATCGAAGCAAAGCGTGAGCCGAGCCCGGTCCGGATGCTGCGCCAGGAACGCCTCGGCGGCGCGGCCGATGCGCCGGCGCTGCCTGGGCGTGATCGATTCGGCCGCAGCCGCCAGGTCGCCCCGCGCCTTGACCTCGACCACGGCCACCACTTGGTGGCGGCGGGCGACGATGTCGAGTTCGCCGACCGGCGTGCGCACGCGCCGCCCGAGGATACGGTAGCCGGCGAGCCGCAGGCGCCAGACGGCGAGCCATTCGGCGAGCCGGCCGTGGCGCTCGGCACGGGTGCGGGAGCGGCGCATCAGCGCAGGGAGCGCAAAACGAGCGCGCGCCCATAGACCGCGCGCCGCGGCAAGCGGAAGGCGCCGGCGACCTCGGCCACCGCATCGCTGAGGCTGAGGCGGGTGAGGGCGTCGGCCAGCGCCGCATCGACCGTGGCCGCGTCGGCCGCCGGCGCCGGCGCGGGCGGGGCGATCACCAGCACCACCTCGCCCCGGGGCGGCCCGGCCGCGGCGTAATGCCGGGCCAGGGCGGCAAGGGAATCGCGGCGCACCTCCTCGTGCCATTTGGTCAGCTCGCGTGCGACCGCGGCCAAGCGTGCGCCGAACACGTCGGCCGCGTCCGCCAGGCAGGCGGCCAGGCGGGGGGCGGATTCGAACAGCACCAGGGTGGCCTCGACCGGGGCCAGGGATTCGAGCGCCCGGCGCCGGGCGGCCGCCTTGGCCGGCAGGAAGCCGGCGCAGAGAAAACGGTCGGTCGGCAGGCCGGAAAGCTGCAGCGCGGCCAGGGCCGCGCTCGCCCCCGGCACCGCCGTCACGGCGATGCCGGCGGCGATCACCGCCTGCACCAGCTTGTATCCGGGGTCCGAGACCAGCGGTGTGCCGGCATCCGAGACCAGCGCGATCGCCGCCCCCGCCCCTAGGCGGGCGAGCAGGCGCGGGCGCGCCGCCTCGGCGTTGTGCTCGTGATAGGGCGTGAGCCGCGCGCGGATCTTGTGGATGGCGAGCAGGCGCCGGGTGATGCGGGTATCCTCGCAGGCGATCAGGTCGGCGCCGGCAAGCACGTCGAGCGCGCGCAAGGTCACGTCGCGCGCGTGGCCGATCGGCGTCGCCACCAGATAAAGGCCGGGCGCGAGTTTACTTGGGCCTGCGGCCTCGCTAGGCTCGCCGCCGTCGTCCACCGCACCTTCGGCAGGTATCATTGCGCCGCGTCCGGCCACGCTCGCGTCCTCGTTTCGCCGCTCTGCCCGCCCTGGCCTGGCTCGCCGCCAGCCTGCTGCTGATCGGCTGTGAGACGACCATAGGCCCGGGGGCGAAGCCGCAGCAACCGGCGCCGCCACGGGTGATCGCGCCGGCGCCGGGCGCCCAGCCGCCCAGACCCGTGGCCCTGGCTCAGCCGCCGCGTCCGGCCGCCATCGCCGAACAGCCGATCGCAGCGGCGCGACCGATCCCGCCACCGGCGCCACCGCCGCCGGTGCCGGCGGCAGAGCGGATCAAGGTCGCGCTGTTGCTGCCGCTTACGGGTGCTTCCGCCGATCTCGGGCGGGCGATGCTCGATGCGGCGACGCTCGCGCTGTTCGAGATCGGCGACGAAACCCTGGAGATCCTGCCGCGCGACTCCGGCGCCACCGCGGAAACGGCGGCGACCGCCGCTGCGGCTGCGCTGCGCGACGGCGCGCGGCTGTTGCTCGGGCCGGTGTTCGCCGCAACCGTCGCCGCGGTCGCGCCGGTCGCGCGCCAGGCCGGGGTCAATGTGATCGGCTTCTCGACCGACCGCGCCGTCGCCGGCGGCGGGGTCTACCTGATCGGCTTCCTGCCCGATCAGGAGGTCGAGCGGATCGTCGGCTTCGCCCGGCGCTCAGGGCTGACCCGCTTCGCCGCCCTCGCCCCCGACAACGCCTATGGCCACACCGTGGTCGCGGCCTACGAGAGTGCGGTGCAACGCCAGCAGAGAGTGCGCGTCGCCATCGGCTTCTACCCGATCGACGGCGACGCGCGCGCCGAGCGCCAGCGCCTCACCGCCGTGGTGCGCCAGGTGGTCGGCTTCGACCGGCGCCGCGCCCAGGGGGCACAAGACGCGACCGAAACCGTGCCGGACGTGACCTTCGACGCCATGCTGATCGCCGACGGGGGCGCGCGCCTCAGGGCGGTCGCGCCCTTCCTCAATTTCTACGACGTGGACACCAAGCGCGTACGGCTCTTGGGTACCAGCCAGTGGGAAGGCTCCGACCTGCGCACCGAGCCGGCGCTGCACGGGGGCTGGTACGCGGGTCCCCTGCCACCGGTGCCGGGCGGGTTCGAGGCGCGCTACCAGGCGGCCTACGGGGCGCCGGCGAACCGGCTGGCTGCCCTCGCCTACGACGCGGTCGCGATCGCGGCCGTGCTGGCCGCCGGAGCCCAGGGCGCCGACTTCAGTGCCCAGGCCATCACCGCCGCCAACGGCTTCAGCGGCGCCAGCGGCATCTTCCGCTTCCGCCCCGATGGCCTGGCGGAGCGCAACCTGGCCGTGCTCGAGGTCGGCGCCGAGGGGGTGCGCGTGGTCGACCCGCCGCCCCCCTCCTTCGATGCCCTGGCGAACTAGGCGCCGCGCCGGGGCGCCGAATTCTTCGGTTGCGCGCGCCCACACCCGTGGGGCGCGCGGGTGACCGACCCTGTCGGCGACCAGTACCAAGGCTATCCCTATCCCGCGCGCGATCCCGCCGACGAGGCCAAGCGCCTGGTGCGCGGCTCGCCCAGCCGCTGGGTCGAAATCCAGCATTACGTGTTCGCCGGCCGGCGCGATCCCGCCGCCCCCTTCCGCGCGCTGGTGGCCGGGGGCGGCACCGGCGACGGCGCCATCATGCTGGCGCAGGAGCTGGCCGAGCGTAGCGGCCCCGGCGAGGTGATCCATCTCGATCCTTCGGCGGCCGCCGCCGCCGTCGCCGTCGCGCGGGCGGAGGCGCGGGGCTTGCGCAATCTGCGTTTCCACCAGGGCTCGCTGCTCGAACTTGGTGGCCTGGGCGCGTTCGACTACATCGACTGCTGCGGCGTCTTGCACCATCTGGCGGATCCGGCCGCCGGGCTCTCCGCACTGGCCGCGGCGCTGGCACCCGGCGGGGGCATCGGCCTGATGGTCTACGGCGCGCTCGGGCGGACCGGCGTCTATCCGGCACAGGCCGCGCTCCGCCTGCTGGCGGGACCGGGCGTGCCGGCGCCGGCGCGGCTGGAGACCGCGCGCGCCTTCCTCGCCGATCTGCCGCCCACCAACTGGCTGCGTCGCAATCCGCACCTGCACGACCATCTGCAGGGGGGCGACGCCGGGCTGTTCGATCTCCTGTTGCACGCGCGCGACCGTGCCTACACCGTGCCCGCGGTGCAGGACCTCCTGGCGCAGGCTGGGCTCAGGGCGAGGGCCTTCATCGAGCCGGTGCGCTACGATCCGCTCACCTACCTGGCGGACCCGGCGCTGCGCGCCCGCGCCGCCGCCCTGTCCGCCTCGGATCAGGCGTCGCTCGCCGAATTGATCGCCGGCAATCTGCGCAAGCACATCGTCTATGCCGTGCGGGCGGAAACGGACAGCGGCCCGGCCCGGCCGGCGGGGCCGGGAACCGTGCTGGTGCTCCGCGACGGCGACGGGCCGGCCCTGGGGCGCGGTCTCGCCGGCGGCGGGCGGCTGAAGGTGGACCTGGATGGCATCGGCTTGCGGGTCGCCGTCGATGCGGCCGGCGCTCGCCTGCTGACGCTGCTCGACGGTCGGCGCAGCCTGGGCGATGTGCGCCAGCTCCTCGCCGGCGACGCGCTCGGCGAGGCGTTCGCCTTCCAGGCCGCGTGCGACCGGCTCTACGCGGCGCTCGGCCCGCTCAACCTGCTGTTGGTGGCGCGGGCCGGCTGATCAGGCGAAGTGCGGCAGCAGCCGGTCGAGGGCCGCCCGCAGGGTCGCTTCGCGGACGGCGAAGCAGAGCCGGAGCCAGCCGCGTCCCTCGGGCCCGAAGGCGGTGCCGGGGGCGAGGCCGACCTTGGCCGTGTCCAGGAGCCGGTGGGCGGCGGCGCGGCTGTCGTCCATGCCATCGACGCGGAAGAACAAGTAGAACGCGCCCTCGGGCCGGGCGAAGTGGACCCGCTCGCAGGCGGCGAGCGCCTCGCAGGCGAGATCGCGATTGGCGCGGTAGCGCGCGACGGATTCGGCGACAAATCCTTCGCCCTCGGTGACGGCGGCGACGCCCGCGTGCTGCACCATGGTGGCCGCGCTGGCGACGTTGTACTCGTTCATCTTGTCGAGCACTTGGCCGAGGGAGTTGGGCGCCACCACCCACCCCAGGCGCCAGCCGGTCATGCACCATGCCTTGGAGAAGCTGTTCAGCACCAGCACCCGGTCTTCCTCCTCGACCAGGCTGGCGAAGGAGGGGGCGGCGGTGCCCTGATACACGATCCGGCCATAGACCTCGTCGGCGATCAGCCAGATCCCGCGCTGGCGGCAGAACGCGAGGATTGCCTGCTGCTCGGCGGGCGTCACCATCCACCCCGTGGGGTTGCCGGGGGCGTTGATGGCGATGGCGCGGGTGGCGCGGTTGCAGGCGGCGAACAGCCGGTCCAGATCGAGCCGCCACCCCTCGGCCGTCAGCTCGAGCGGCACCCGGCGCAGGTCGGCGCCCATGATCCGCGCCGCCTCGCCCACGTTCGGCCACAGCGGCGCCGGGATCACCAGATTGTCGCCCGGCTCCATCAGACACTGCATCGCGACCATGATCGCGTTCATGCCCGACGCCGTGACGGTGATGCGCTCGGCGCCGAAGCCGGTGCCGTGCAGCTTAGCGTGATAGGCGGCGAGGGCGTCGCGCAGTTCGGGGATGCCGCGGTTCTGCGTATAAAAGGTCTTGCCGGCCTGCATCGCCTCGGTCGCCGCCCTGACTATGAAGTCGGGGGTCGGCGTATCGGATTCGCCGAACCAGAGCGGGATCACGCCTGCGACGCCCATGCCACGATGGGCGATCTCGCGGATCTCGGAGGCTGGCAGATCCTGGATGCGACCGCGCAGACCCATATCGGCGGGCACCACGCGTGCCGCCACGCCTGCCTCGGTCCTCATGGCCATTCCTCGAAAGGTGGGGCGATGCGTCCGCCCCGAACGATGACGCCTCTCCATATGGTGTAGCAGGGGGCGTTGAAAAGACCTTAAGTCTTCACGAGGCGGTGCGCTGTAGCCGCCGTCACGGGTCCCGCGACAAGCCTTTCTTGGTCAGGTTCAGCAGGTAGGTCTGCCACAGCTCGTCCTGGCGCAGGCCGAGCTCGTAGAGATAGGCCCAGGAAAAGATGCCGGTGTCGTGCAGGTCGTCGAACGAAATGCGCACCGCGTAATGCCCGACCGGCGCCAACTCCATGATGCCGACGTGCCGGCGCCCGGCGATGGTGGTCTTCTGGTCCGGGGTATGGCCCTGGACCTCGGCGGAGGGGCTCTCGACGCGCAGGAACTCGGCCGGGAAGCGGAACGAGCGGCCGTCGTCGAAATCGACCTCGAGCGCCTTCTCGGCCTTCTTCAGGCGAATCTCCTTGGGCCAGCGCTTGGTGCCGTACTCCTTCGCGGTCATGGCTGCGGCGCGCCCAGGTCGGGCGGGGCGGGCTCGCCCAGGCGCCGCGCCTCTTCCACCAGCATGATCGGGATGCCGTCGCGCACGGGATAGGCGAGGCCGGCGGAATCGCTGATCAACTCTTGGGCCTCGCGGTCGTAGCGGAGCGGCCCCTTGGTCAGGGGGCAGACCAGGATCTCGATCAACCGGGGATCGACGGTCGTGCTGTCGGTCATGTCAGCCTCCATTCTGCCGGCGCACCGCGCGGCTACTGCAGCGGCGCGTGCTCGCCGCGGCCGCGGGCGAGGAGCGCCATCTCGAGGAGCGCGGTCAGCACCCGGCTGCGCTCTGCCGTGTCGGTCGCTTCCAGCAATGCCTGCTTCTCGCGCGGCTCGAGCGGGCAGGACATGGCGAGGGAGGAGACCAGCACCTCGTCGCTCGCCGCCTCGATCGCCTTCCAGTCGGTGGAGAAGCCGTGCAAGTCGAGATAGGCGCGCAGCGTGGGCAGGATGCGCGCTCTGTCGAGCCCGCCACTGGTCGGCTCGTCCAGATCCGACTTGAAGCGGCCATAGCGCGCCTCGACGCGGCGATAGCCGGAGGCGCCCGCGATCTCGCTTGCGAGCTCGAAGCGGCAGACCCCGGTCAGAGTGATCAGGAACCGGCCATCCTTGGTCTCGGAGAACTGGGTGATGCGCCCGGCGCAGCCGACCTCGAACACGGGCGGATTCTCGGTTGCGTGCTCGTGCTCGGTCGGCTGGATCATGCCGATCACCTTCTCTGCCGCCATGGCGTCGCGGGTCATGGCCAGATAGCGCGCCTCGAAGATGTTGAGCGGCAGGCGCGCGCGCGGCAGCAGCAGCACCCCGGAGAGCGGAAAGATCGGGATCGTCGTCGGCAGCGCGGCCTGCATCGCCCGGCTCGAGCAGCCTCAAGAGAACATCAGCGACGAGAGGCGTTTGCGCCCCTGGACGGTCAGCGGGTCGGTGTGGCCCAAGGCCTCGAAGAACTTCACCATCTGGGTGCGCGCGGCCTCTTCGTTCCATTTGCGGTCGCGGCGGAACAGTTCGAGCAGCTGGTCGATCGCCTCCTCGCGCTGACCGCTGGCGAACAGCGCGGTGGCGAGATCGAGCCGCGCCTGATGGTCGAGGGGATTGGCCTCGAGCCGGGCGCGCAACGCCGCGGTTTCCTCCGCCGCCGGCGCCGCCACGATGAGTGCCAGGGCGGCCTTGACCGAGGTGATCTCGGCATGACCGGCAAGTTCCGCGGAAAGCCCGTCGATCAGCGCATTGGCGTCCTCGGTCTCGCCCTGGGCCATCAGGCAGCGGGCGAGGCCGGCGAGCGCGCGCGGGTTGCCCTCCTCGTGGGCGAGAACCTGGCTGTAGATCTCGCCGGCGCCTGCGTGGTCGCCGGAATCCAGCAGCACCTTGGCCTGGTCGAGCGCCTCGTCGATGGCCGCGCCAGTGCCCTTGCCGCCGGTGAGGCGCGCGATGAAGCTCTTCACTTGGCTCTCGGGCAGGGCGCCGACGAAGCCGTCAACGGGGCGGCCATCCTTGAAGGCATAGACCGCCGGGATGCTCTGGACCTTGAGCTGCTGGGCGAGGGATTGGTTCTGGTCGATGTTGATCTTGACCATACGCACCGCGCCGCCGGCGCGCTGCACCTCGCGCTCCAAGATGGGACCGAGCTGCTTGCAGGGGCCGCACCAGGGCGCCCAGAAGTCGACGATCACCGGTTGGGTCTTGGAGGCCTCGATTACGTCCTTGACGAAGGTCTGGGAGCCGCTCTCCTTGACCAAGGGGCCTGTCCCGGCCTCCGGTGCCTTGCCGATCATCGGTTCCATGGTTCGTCCTGTTACTGCCGCAGAAGCCATCAACGCACACCTATAAATGGCCACCCGCCGCGGCCGTGGCAAGCCTCAGTCCGGCTCCCGCTCCAGGCCGGCGAAGTCCAGCACCACCGGCTCGTGCCCGGTCGCGCGCAGGAAGCGCATCAGGTCAGCCGGCGCGAGCGCCGTGGTCGCCGTGTTGTCGAGGGGGTGGTAGTTGACCGCTTCGGCGTCCAGCATGGCGGCGTCCAGCACCACCGTCACCCGGGCGTGGCCTGCGCCCACGTCGTTGATGGCGGCGAAGGGCGTCACCGAACCGGGCGCGACGCCGAGCACATCCAGCAACAGCTCCGGCTTGCCGAAGGAGACCTTCCCGGCCCCCACGCGCCGGCCGAGCCGCTTCAAATCCACCCGCCGATGGCGCGGTACCACCACCAGCCAGAGCCGCCCGTCCCGGTCCTTCAGGAACAGGTTCTTGCAATGAACGCCGGGCAGGTGGGAACAATGCTGCCGCGCCTCCTCGACCGTGAAGACGGGCAGATGCTCGTGGGTGGTATGGGCGATGCCGAGGGAGTCGAGGCGGGCGAGCAGGTCGGCGCGGGTGTGCGGCATGGCGGGGCGGCTTATAACTGGCCCGGCCACCGGCAGCAAGCGGCGCTGCGCCGCCACCGGGGCGCCCGCAGAAGTTGTATTTTCAGATCATGGACAATCGACAGTGGGTCTCTCCGCCAAGGACGCCAGGTTTGCGGCGAATTTGCGGCACGATTTCCGGGTATTTCGCGCAATAGTGCCACGTGATTGAATTACTTTAGACATCAACTAGAATTGAATTATCCTCGAATAATACTCAAAGTATATGGCAGCGTATATTGCTCGGAACCAAGAAGTTCTCTTCGAGTATTTACTCTTTGGCAAGATTTTAGCGGCATGATCGGGTCCATCGCAACCCAACCGAAAGGCCCCAACCAATGTTCAACAAACTGCGCAGCCTCCGCAAGGACAAGACCGGCGCCACCGCGATCGAATACGGCCTGATCGCCGCCCTGGTCTCGGTCGCCGCCATCGTCGCCCTGCAGAACATGGGCACCTCGCTGAACACCATGTTCACGACCGTGTCCACGGCCCTCGACACCGCCGTTAGCGGCGGCACGCCGCCTGGCACGGGTGGCTGAGCCCACGCGTGAGGTAACGTCGCAGGCAGACATCAGGGTTGCCGTCGCCTGATCCGGTACCCTCCCCGGCTGATGCGGTCGGGGCGGTGTCCCTGAGCGGCCCGCCTGATCTTCTTCGCCTCCGATCGTTCCTGATCGAGCCGGCCCCGCGTCATGCGGGGCCGGTTCCTCGTTCTGGCTGCGGCGGCAGCGCCGCCGCTCCCTGCCTCACTCGTCCTCGCTCGCGGCCAGGGCAGGCGCACCACCCGGGCGAATGATTCGTAGTCTTCGTCGACCCGCTGCTCGTCGAGATCCATCGCCGGCTCCGTGGCGCCGGCTCCGTGGCGCTCGCTCCCGGGCCGGTCAGTTGACCGGTGCCACCTCGACCCCGGTGTCGGAGAAGGTCGGCGCGCCGCCGATCACGCCGACGGCATCGGAGGACAGTGCGTTCACCGTCGCACCGCCCGCCTCGAGCTTGCGCCAATAGCCGAGCGGCGCCGCGACCACGCCCTCGCGCACCGCGTCGCTGACCTGGGCAAGCGCGCTCATGCTGCCGCGGTCGTTGAAGATGCGCACGCGCGCACCACCCCGGATGCCGCGCGCTGCCGCATCCTTGGGATGGATCATGATCGGCTGCTGGCCCGCCAGATGCCGCTGCACGGGCAGGTTGGCATAACTGGAGTTCAGCAGCGCATGGGCCTTGGGCGAGATCAGGCTGAGGCCGTAGCGCCCGTGGCCCTCCGCCGGCGGCACGAAATCGGGCAGCGGGTCCACGGCCAAGCCCGCCTGGTTGCCCCGGTACATCTGGCGGAAGTTGGGCAGCACGCCGCTGCCGGCGGCCGCCGCCGAGGAGACGAATTCGCACTTGCCCGATGGGGTGGGAAAGTTGCCTTCTGCGTGGGGCCGGCCGGCGTCCGGCGCCGGCAGCTTGAGGCGGATGTAGCCGCGGGCCCGCGCCTCGCCGAGGCTGGACCCGGCGAGCGCCGGCGCCGACCAGTCCATCGCCTCCTCGGCGATCACCTGGTCGCTGCGCTGGAAGAAGGGGTCGTTGAAGCCCAGCTCGCGCGCGAGGCGGCGGAACAGCTCGGCGTTGGAGACGGCTTCGCCCAAGGGCGCGATCGCCGGCTCGTTCGCGGTCAGATAATAGTGGCCCCAGCTGAACATCAGGTCGAACTGCTCGAGCTGGGTGGTGGCGGGGAGCAGGATGTCGGCGTAGTCGGCGGTGTCGGTGATGAACTGCTCGTGCACTACCGTGAACAGATCCGCACGCGCGAGCCCGGCGACCACGCGCTCCTGCTCCGGTAGCGTAACGGCCGGGTTGCAGTTGTAGATCACCAGCGCCTTGACCGGAGGCACCAGCCCGAGCTCGCCCGTGAGCGCGCGCCCCAAGCGCATCAGGTTGAGGGCGCGGGTGCCCGGGCGGATGAAGTCGGGGCGGGCGAGGTGCTCACGGCGGATCGGAAACGCCCGGTTCGGGTTCTGCAGGATGCCGCCGCCCACATGGCGCCAGGCGCCGATGAGGGCGGGAAGGGCCGCGATCGCCTGCACCGCCTGGCCGCCGCTCGGGCTGCGCTCGATGGCGACGCCGACGCGGATCACCGATGGTTGTGTCGTCGCGTAGGCGCGGGCGAAGCGGCGAATCTCCGCTACGGCGATGCCTGTGATCGCCGCCACGCGCTCGAGCGGATACTCGGCGGCGCGGGCCGCCAGGGCAGCGAAGCCCTGGGTGTGGGCGGCGACGTAGGCGTGGTCCACCAGCCCTTCCGCCACGATCACCTGAATCATGCCCAGCGCGAGGGCGGCATCGGTACCCGGGCGGATCGGCAGGTGCCAGTCGCACTTGGCGGCGGTGCGCGAGCGCAGCGGATCGATCGCCACCACCGTCGCGCCCCGCGCCTTGGCCTCGGCGATGAACGGCCAGTGGTGCAGCGCAGTCGAGATGGTGTTGGCCGCCCACAGTACGATGAAACGCGCGTGCACGAAGGCCTCGGGATCGACACCCGGCGTCGGCCCCAAGGTCATCACATAGCCGGCATTGGCACCCGAGTTGCAGAAGGTGCGCTCGGCGACGGTGGCCCCCAGGCGGTTGAAGAAGGGGTCGCCGCAATGGATGCCGTGCACCAGCCCCTCCTGCCCCATGTAGGAGCAGGGCAGGATCGCCTCGGCGCCATGCTCGGCAATGGTGGCGCGGAAGCGCTGGCCGATCTCGGCGAGCGCCGCCTGCCAGGTGATGCGGGCGAATTGTCCCACGCCCTTCGGGCCGGTCCGGCGCATCGGGTAGAGCAGCCGGTCGGGGGAATGGACGCGCGCCTGGTAGTTCTTGACCTTGGCGCAGAGATGGCCCTGGGTGAAGGGATGGTCGGGGTCGCCCTTTACCCCGACCACGCGCCCGTCGCGCACCTCGGTCAGCATGGCACAGGTGTCGGGGCAGTCGTGCGGGCAGGCGCTGCGGACGATGGTCGGCTGGGCGGTGGTCACTGGCGTTCTCCCTTGGCCTCCAGATCGGCGCAAACGGTGGCGCCGGCGCGGTGGCCGGCTACTGTGACGATGCCATGAATCGCATGATTTTGCTTGCCTTTGCGGTCCCGGCGGCAACTAAATGCGGCGGCCGGGGGGCGCTCTGGCGGTGAGGATGCAACGTGCTGCACGCGACGGTCGAAACCTGCCCGGCACTGGTGCTCAACGCCGACTATCGGCCACTCAGCTACTTTCCGTTGTCGCTGTGGCCCTGGCAGGATGTGGTCAAGGCGGTCTTCCTGGAGCGGGTCGCCATCGTCTCGCTCTACGACCGGGTGGTGCGCTCGCCCTCCTGCGAGATGAAGCTGCCGAGCGTGGTCGCGCTCAAGCGCTATATCCCGCCGGCGACGCGCCCGGCCTTCACCCGCTTCAATGTGTTCCTGCGCGACCGTTTCGCCTGCCAGTATTGCCGCGGCGGCCGACAGCCGGTAGAGGACCTGACCTTCGACCACGTGGTACCCCGGAGCCGCGGCGGCTACAGCTGCTGGGAGAACGTGGTCACCTCGTGCCGCTGCTGCAATCTGGCGAAGGGCAGCCGCCTGCCGCAGGAGGCGCGCATGTATCCGCGCCACCGCCCGCGCATGCCCGATCCCAGGCGGCTGCAGGAAATCGGCCGGGCCTACCCGCCCAACTTCCTGCACGCGAGCTGGCGCGACTATCTGTACTGGGACACCGAGATCGACCGCGACTAGCGCGCCCCGCAGGTGTGGGCGCACGCGCAAAATTCCTTGTGATACCTATTTCGGGGATACAATACTTATCTCTGGCGATTGACGGCCCGAATTAAGTATTGTGTCCCCGAAATGTTGACGATTGACCGGAGCATGCACCGCCGACGTTTCCGGACTGCGTCGCGCCCAGTGACGAATTGTTTCGTTTGTTTCCGCCGCCGGAGCGGGCGGCGGTCCGGCTCTCGCGGCTGAAAGGAGAGCAGGCAAGCGCCGCGCCCGCCGCGGAAACCATTGATAATGTGGGGGAGTCTGATTCAGGTCAGCGGCGGACCGTCACTTCAGCCGATACCCAGGCGGGCGCGGAGCGCCGCGTTCTCCGCGGCCAGTTCCACTAGCTTCTCGCGCAGTGGCGCAAAGGACGACGTCACCTCCGCCTCGGTGAAGCGCGGCGTTATGTGCTGGGGGCAGTTCCAGTCGAAGGCCGCCACGGTCAAGACCACGAGATGCTCGACGGTCGCGTCGTAACCGGGCGGGACGAGAGCCCGTGCCAGGTCCGGGTCGGCCGCCGCCGCGACCACCCGGGCGCGGGCCCAGACCTTGAGCCGGCGGCGTTCGGCATGATCCATCAGGAACAACGCCACGCGGTCGTTGGCGGCCAGGTTGCCGACCGTCAGATACTGGCGGTTGCCGCGAAAGTCGGCGAAGGCGAGCGTCCGCTCGTCCCGCACCTTAAGGAACCCCGCCGGCCCGCCCCGGAACTGGACATAGGGCCAGCCGGTCTCCCCCACCGTGGCCAGCAGGAAGCCATCCCGCGCCCCCACTAATTCGGTTTCCTTGGGCCCCATGACGGCCCTTGGATCCATGCTGGGGTCGAGGAGCGGCGAGGTGCCACGGCCCGTACGGCGGGTGTGAAGGCAATCTCGGCGAAGCGGCGGGACATGGCGCGGTACTCCTGGTGAGTGGCGATCGGGGGCAGCCTAGAGTATTGCCTCACAGAGAATAATCATCCGATATCTCAATATATTATTTCCTAATATGGGATAATCATGGATCGGCTCCGGGCCATGGCAACCTTCGTCGTAGTCGCCGAAGCCACCGGCTTCGCCGCCGGCGCCAGGCGGCTCGGCCTCTCGCCGTCGGCGGTGACCCGGGAGGTCGCAACGTTGGAGGCAAGCCTCGGCGCCCGTCTGCTCCACCGCACGACGCGCAGCGTGCGCCTGACTGAGGCCGGCGCACGCTACCTGGTCGACTGCCGCCGCATCCTGGCCGATGTCGCCGCCGCCGCATCTTCCGCCGCGGGGACCCATGGCGAGATCGACGGGCGGCTCGGGGTGACCGCGCCGGCCCTGTTCGGGCGCCTCCACGTGGCGCCAATCATTGAGGCGTTCGTCGGTCAGAACCCGCGCGTGCGGGTGGAGGCGCTCTACCTCGACCGAGTGGTGAACCTGCTTGAGGAAGGGTACGACGTCGCGGTGCGTATCGGCGCGTTGCCGGACAGCACGCTCCGCGCGGTCCGCGTCGGCGCCGTGCGTCGTGTGGTGTGCGCCGCGCCGGCGTACCTGGAGCGCGCGGGCGTACCCGCCACACCGGCGGCGCTCGCCAACCATGACGCAATTGCCTTCGCCCCCGACGGCCAGGCGGCGCCCTGGTCGTTTCCCGGCATGGGGAGGCGCGGCCCGATCATGCCGCGCGTGCGCCTGGTCGCCAACACGGCCGACACCGCCGTCGCCGCGGCGGTCGCCGGACTCGGTGTGACCCGGGTGCTGTCCTATCAGGTGGAGGCGGAGGTCGAGGCGGGGCGGCTCCGCGTCGTGCTGGCGGAGGCGGAGCCGCCGCCGCTTCCCATTCATGTCGTGCACCAGGAAGGCGCCTCGCCGGCCACCCGGGTACGCGCCTTCGTCGATCTCGCCGTCCGGCAGCTCGGCCACCGGACGGCGAGTCTTTAGGTGTCAGTGGTCG
>SHWA01000070.1 GCA_009693995.1 Alphaproteobacteria bacterium
CGGCCGCGACCGCGGCTACCACCCGCTCACGCAAATCCATCGAACAAGGACGCGGCATCGCAGCTCCCCTCCCATCCCGCCCCATCCTTGAATCACATCCCGCCCCTCAACGGAATCCCTCGATTCCAACTAAGCCTAACGTGCTCTAGCCGTCCGGGCGTTGCCGCTCGAGCTGTTCGAGGAAGCCGAGATCGGGTTGCTGCGCCGGCAAGAACAGATTGCGCAGGAATCCGGGAGCCAGCACCGAGAGTGGATTGACGACGATGGTCGGTTCGCTCACCGGCCCGGTCACCTTGTAGGTGATCGCGAACACGCCGCTGCCCTTGCCGCCGCCGACCAGGAGATTGCCGAGTAGGGGGATGTGGCCGAGCGCCGTATTCAGGGTGTAGGCGGGCACGATCGTGCCGTTGAGCTCGGAGGTCTGCGCCACTAGATTAACCCGGCCGCGGAGCGTGAGGCCGAGCTCGCTGCCGTAGCTGCGTGCGTTCTCGATCCGCACGCCGTCGTCCGACCAGGTGAAGTCACCCTCCAGGCTGTCGAAGGCGATGCCCTCGCCCCTGAGCGCGCGCACGAAATCGGGCAGCGAGCCGATGGTCAGCACCTGGGCGAGAGTCGGCGCGTTCAGTACCCGGAATTCCTTCATGGTGAGGCGGCCCTTGACCGGGCGCTCCGCGCGACTGTCGTCGATCCGGGCCGTCAGTTCGAGCCGCCCGCCCGTGGCGTGCTGGTAGAGACCGTACCAGCGCAGAAGCGCCCCGGCGTCGTCCGAGACCAGGCTGATGTCGCGCCCGCCTTCGCCCGGACCGAGACGGTACGCGAGGGCTGCTCCCTCACCGACCACGCCGTCGAGCGTCACCCGCCGGAAGTGGCCGTCACGGTAATCGAGGTCGGCGCGGACGCCGCGCATCGCCTCGGGCCCGATGCCAATCACGGAATCCACTTCGGCCACGAGTTCGATCCGCGGCAGGTCCGTGGTCGCATCCGGCCTCTGATGTTCCTCGATGAACGGGCGCACATCCAGGCTGCGGCCCCGCGCCTGCGCGCTCACTCCCCCGTCCGTGCCGCGCTGTACGGTCAGGGCGATGTCCGTCTCCCCGTGTTTCAAGCGATCCACCACCAATCGTCGCAGGGTGCCGGTCCCCGGTTCGAGATCGCCGCGGCCCTCGGCATCGAAATCAGGTGCGACCAAGTGGAAGGCGGAAAGTTCCGGCTGCGCGCCGGCGTTCGCCTGCAACAGATCCAGGACCAAGGATGCGGCGACCCCGGGTTCCTTGGTCCAGTAGATCTCAGGCAGGGCGAAGCGCGCCTCGGTCAAGTCCAGGTCGGCGCGGATTTCCCTGCGCCGGTCGCGGCCCACGTCGATATGGACCGTGGCGCCGATCGGGCCGACCAACCGGTCGCCCTTGTCGTAGCCGAGCGCCGCGCGGGCGCGGTCATCGACCCGGGCCTGGAACCGGTAGCGATCGGAGAGGGGTCCCGCGTCGCCGAACCGGCTCTCCCAGCGCATGGCGGCCGGCACGCCGCCGATCGCCGCCGTGCCCACGGCGGTCAGGCCACGCTTGTCGATGCGGAGCTCGAGCTCGCCCCCGGTCAGTTCGCGATCACCGAGCACACCCCGGGTCTGGAACCGCCGCAAGGTCGCGGTTGCGTCGAACTCGACCTGCTCGATCTCCAGGTGTTCGTAGATCGGGAACCGGAACCCGACCCGCGCGCTGGTCTCGCCCGCCATGCTCGCCACATCGAAGCCGAAGCGCTCGGCGAAACGCAGCCGCGGCATGTTCAGGAGCGTCATGGCGTCCCGAGCCGGACCATTCGCGGTGAAGGACAGCGCCAACTCCGCAACGTCATCGTGATCCACGCCAGTCAGGCGCACGCGGCCGTCGCTTAACAGCAGGCGGCCGCTGCGCCCGGCGGTCAGGCGCACGTCGATGGTGCCGTTCTCGATCGTGGCGCTGCCACCGAGATCGGTCACCGGCGGCAATCCGGTAAGATACGCGACACTGGCGCCGCGCAGATCGAAGCGGGTGCGAAATGCCGACGGCGGCAGATCTTTCCGGCCCATTTCCTCGGCCGAGGCGCGTATCTGGATCACTCCCTGAGGCACCCGGCCGACGGGGATCCGATCGGCGATCCACTGCCGGCCCTTCGGCGAGAGATGCGGCGGCCAGAAGCGGATCACGTCGGCGACGGAGAATCCGTTGATCTCGGCGACCAGATCGATCGCGGGATGATCACCTTCGAACAGGATGGTGCCCCAGGCTCTCGCCATGGGCCCTCCCAGGTCGAGCATGAGCTCCTGCAGGTCGACGGACCGCAGGTCCGCCAGCAGCCGCCCACGCGCCAGAAGCTGATGCACGCGGTACTCGCCTGAGATCACGCCGGGCAGCCCGATGCTGCCCTCGGCGCCGAACAGGTCAAATGCGACTTCGCGCACCCCCTCGGCGAGGGACAGGTCGATACCAACGCTGCCGCCGATGGGTAGGCGCAGATGCGCAACCGCCGCGAGTATCGGCAACTGTGCCGCCAGTGTAGCCGGCATCACCGGCGTGAACTGGCCTTCGACCCGGGCCATGCCGGCGGCCAGATCGACTGCGGCCCGCGCCGCCACGTGCACGGTCTCGCCGCCGAGGAGCAAGTCCGCCTGGATGGTGATGCGCGGCCCGCTGGCGCCCCGGGCCACGTCGATCCGGCTGTTGCGCGCCTCCCACGACCAGCCGCGCGCGCGATCGTCCACCCGGAAATCGGCGCTGATGCGAATCGCGGGGCCGGTGTCGTCGGGACTGATCAGAATGTTGGCATCCTCGGCCTGCCACTCCAGGCCGCGGACGGAGTCGACGACGGTGACCCGGGCGCCGGTGACTTGGACCGAGCGCAGCCCACCCAACGCGGCGGCGGCTCCGCCCGGCGCCAGCAGTTCCCGGGCCAGAGTGACCAGCAACTGGGAACTGCCTTCGGCGCCAATCACCATCTGCTCGTTGGCGCCGGTCCAGGTGAAGGCGAGACGCGGTCCGCGCAGCTCCAGGCTGGTCGGCACGATCACACCCTCCAGCAGACGGCGGACACCGAGGGCGACCGTCAAGCTGGGAACCGTCGCCACCACGCGGTCGTCGGCGTCGATCAGACGCACGTCGGTGATCTGCAATCCGAGGCGCTTGTCCCAGCCGCCCCAGGTGAGTTCGGTGTCGGTGAACTCGACGCGGAGCGGCAACTCCAGACGCGCCAGCCCCGCCTGCACATAAGGGGTGAGGAACGACAACGATATCGGCCCCGAAGACAGAAGCCATGCGAACGCCACGAACACGGCCGCAACGCCGGCGACGCCGGCGGCCAGACTGCGCATCAGGGCACGCGCCGCCGGCCGGATCAAACCGCGGTCCCCGACACGGCCGTGGCGGCATTAGGCGATGCCTTGCGGCCCTTGACGCTCCGCGACGGCTCTTCCACCTTGCCGGCCTCGGCCGCCTTCGGCCGACCCAGCCCGGGATCCGTGGCTTGCTCGCACACCTCGTCCCCGATCCGGCCGGACTGCCGCCGCCCGCCGATCCGTCGCGCGCGCGCGACGCAACCCGCGCGCTCGCCGAGGAGATGCGTAGGCTCGACGACCCCGCCGATCAAGCGTTCGGCCTCGCCTTGCTCAGCGATCCGGTCGGGCATGCCCTGGCCGCCACCGTATTCGGCAATAGTCCCTACCTCGGTCGATTGTTGCTGGCGCATCCTACCTTGTTTCTGAATCTGGGTCGCCAGGGCCTCCGGTCCACCATGGCCGAGGTCACGGCCACCCTGGTCTGGTGCCCCGAGGACGACGAGGCGGGCCTCGCCCGCCGACTGCGCCAGGCCAAGGCGCAAGCCGCGTTGTTGGTGGCCATCGCCGACATTGCCGGTGCCTGGCCGGTGGACGAGGTCACCCGGGCACTTTCCGCGGTCGCCGACGCCGCGGTCGAGGCCGTGGCGGCATTCCTGCTCGACCAGGGGCGCCGCAGCGGCGACCTGCGCTTGCCCGATTCCTCCCGGCCCACCGCCGGCAGCGGCTACATCGTGGTCGGCATGGGCAAGCTCGGCGCCCGCGAACTCAACTACTCGAGCGACATCGACTTGATCTCGCTCTACGACGACGAGGTGGTGAGCTACCACGGTGCCGCCGATGCGCAAACCTTTTTCGTGCGCCTCACCCGGCGCCTGGTCGGCCTGTTGCAGGACCGGTCCCGCCATGGCTACTTGTTCCGCACCGATCTCCGGCTGCGCCCCGATCCCGGCGCGACGCCGGTCGCGCTCTCGACCACCGCCGCCGAGCTCTACTACGAGAGCCTGGGCCAGAACTGGGAGCGCGCGGCGCTGATCAAGGCGCGCGTGGTCGGCGGCGACCATGCGGCGGGCGAACGCTTCCTCGCGCGCCTGGTTCCCTTCATCTGGCGCAAGCATCTCGACTTCGCCGCGATCCAGGACATCCACTCCATCAAGCGCCAGATCAACGCGCACCGCGGCGGCGACCGGATCGCCGTCTTCGGCCACAACATCAAGCTCGGCCGCGGCGGCATCCGCGAGATCGAGTTCTTCGCCCAGACCCAGCAGCTCATCTGGGGTGGGCGCAAGCCGGCGCTCCGCCTGCGCGCCACCTGCGACGCGTTGCAGGCCCTCGTCGCGCAGGGGCTGACCGAGGCCAGCGTCGCCACGGAGCTGACGGCCGCCTACCGGCTTCTGCGCCGGGTCGAGCACCACCTGCAAATGATCGCGGACGAGCAGACCCACCGCACGCCGGCGGCAGGACCGGCCTTCGCCGCCCTCGCCACCTTTCTCGGCTATGCCTCGCCCGAAGCGTTCGCCGAGGCGCTCAGGGCAGAGCTCGAGCGCGTCGAGTACCATTACGCCCGGCTGTTCGAGCAGTCGCCCGAGCTGACGGCGACCGGCAACCTGGTGTTCACCGGAACCGACGACGACCCCGATACCCTGGCCAGCCTCACCCGGCTCGGATTCCACGAGGCGCCGGCGATCGCCGCCATGGTGCGGGGCTGGCACCGTGGCCGCGTGCGCGCCACCCGCAGCACCCGGGCGCGCGAGCTCCTGACCGAACTGATGCCGCACCTGCTGGCCGCCTTCGGCGCGACCGCCAACCCCGACAGTGCGCTGCTGCGCTTCAACGACTTCATGGCGCGCCTGCCCGAGGGGGTGCAGATCTTCTCGCTCCTGTTCGGCAATCCGCACCTGCTCGAGTTCCTGGCCGAAGTCTTCGGCAACGCGCCGACGCTGGCCGAGGCGCTGGCGCGCAACGTCCTCTTGCTCGACGCCGTCCTGTCGCCGGAGTTCCACGCCGCCCTGCCGACGGCGGAAACCCTGCGGCGCGACCTGGGGGAAACCCTCGCGCCTGCGCGCGACATGCAGGATGTGCTCGATGCCCTCAGGCGCTGGACCCACGATCGCCAATTTCAGGCCGGCGTGCACCTGCTCAAGTCGAGCGCGGCGCCCGAGGACGTCGCCCGACTGCTGTCGGACACGGCGGATGCGGTACTGGTCGCGCTGCTCGGCGCGGTCGAAGGGGCCTTCGCCGAGGTCCACGGCCGGGTGCCCGGCGGCGCGTTCGCGGTGGTGGCGCTCGGCAAGCTCGGCAGCCGCGAGATGTCGATCGGCTCCGACCTCGACCTGATCTTCATCTACGAGGCGGACCCGGACGCCACCGCCTCCGACGGCGCCAAGCCCCTGCCATCGGTGCAGTACTTCAGCCGCCTGGCCCAACGCTACCTGACCGCCATCACCGCGCGCACCCCGGCGGGCGGCCTGTTCGACATCGACATGCGCTTGCGGCCCTCGGGCAACAAGGGGCCGATTGCCGTCGACCTGGCTGCGTTCCGCACCTACCAGCGCACCTCTGCCTGGACCTGGGAACACATGGTGCTCACCCGCGCCCGGGTGATCGCCGGACCGGAGTCGCTGGCGGCCCGCATCGACCGCCTGGTCGGCGAGGTGCTGGCGACGCCGCGCGCGCCCGCGACTCTGCGCCGTGACGTGGCCGAGATGCGCACGCGCATCGCCCACGAGCACGGCACCGCCGATCCCTGGAACCTCAAATACGTTCGCGGCGGCCTGATCGACCTCGACTTCATCGCGCAGTATCTGCAGCTAGCGTACGCGGCGGCGGCGCCGCACGTGCTCCGGCGGCAGACCGCGGAGGCCTTCTTGGCGCTGGCTCAAGCCGGCCTGCTGGATACGCACTCGGCGGCGACCCTCAACCACGCCACGCGGCTGATGAGCGCCATGCAGGCGATCCTCCGCCTGACGCGGGAGGATGCCCGCATCGAAGAGGCCCCCGCCGGGCTCCAGGCCACCCTCGCCAAGGCCGCCGGCGTGGGCGATTTCCAGACCTTGAAGGCGGCGCTGCTCGCCACCCAGGCGGCGGTCCGCGCCCTATACGACACAATCGTCGGCGAACCCGGCGACCACGCGACATCTCAGGAGGGCACGTGATGACCGAGACTCTGCAGGCGGGCGGCAAGGCCCCGGCGTTCGATCTCCCCGCCGCCGGCGGCGGGCGGGTGACGCTGGCCGGATTGAAGGGCAAAACGGTGGTGGTCTACTTCTATCCCAAGGACGACACCTCGGGCTGCACCAAGGAGGCGATCGGCTTCACCGGCGCCAAGCGCGACTTCGAGCGTGCCGGCACGGTGGTGGTCGGGGTCTCCAAGGACAGCGTCGCCAGCCACGACAAGTTCACTGCCAAGCACAAGCTGGACCTCCGCCTCGGCGCCGACACGGACGGCCGCGCCTGCGAATCCTACGGCGTCTGGATCGAGAAGAGCATGTACGGGCGCAAGTACATGGGTATCGAACGCGCCACCTTCCTGATCGACGGCCGCGGCGTGATCCGCGAGGTCTGGCGCAAGGTGAAGGTGCCGGGG
The DNA here is from genome assembly GCA_009693995.1 of Alphaproteobacteria bacterium. Lineage (GTDB taxonomy): Bacteria > Pseudomonadota > Alphaproteobacteria > SHWA01 > SHWA01 > SHWA01. The sequence goes on from SHWA01000070.1 coordinate 6,888, forward strand.
CACGTGGCAGCGGTGCTGGCGGCGGCGCGCGCGCTCGCGGCGCCGTGACCCGGAGCGCCGCGGCACACTTCGGCGCGCGCCTACGCCGAGGTCGGCTGACCTTCGCGCTCGGTGCCGACCCGCTGGGCGAGTGCCGCGGCCATGAACTCGTCCAGCGCGCCGTCGAGGACCGCCTGGGTGTTGCTGGTCTCGACCCCGGTGCGCAGGTCCTTGACCATCTGATAGGGGTGCAGGACGTAGGACCGGATCTGGTGCCCCCAGCCGATGTCGGACTTGGATTCGTGCTCGGCCGCCAGCGCCTCCTCGCGCCTCTGCAGTTCGCGCTCGTAGATCCGCGCCTTCAGCATGCCCATGGCAGTGGCGCGGTTGCGGTGCTGGGAGCGGTCGCTCTGGCACTGCACCACGATCCCGGTCGGCAGATGGGTGATGCGGACCGCGCTGTCGGTGCGATTGACGTGCTGGCCGCCGGCGCCGGAGGCCCGGTAGGTGTCGATGCGCAGATCCTTCTCCAGCACCTCGACATCGATGGTGTCGTCGATCACCGGATAGACCCAGACCGAGGCGAAGCTGGTGTGCCGGCGCGCGGCGCTGTCGTAGGGCGAAATGCGCACCAGGCGGTGCACACCGCTCTCGGTCTTCAGCCAGCCATAGGCGTTCTCGCCCGAGACCTGCAGCGTCGCCGACTTGATGCCGGCCTCTTCGCCGGGGCTTTCCTCGAGATACTCGACCTTGCAGCCATGACCCTCGGCCCAGCGCGCGTACATGCGCAGCAGCATCTCGGCCCAGTCCTGGCTCTCGGTGCCGCCGGCGCCGGCGTGGACCTCGAGATAGGCGGCGTTGCCGTCCGCTTCCCCGGCGAGCAGCGCCTCGAGCCGGGCCCGGCCAGCCCGCGCGTGCACCGCGACCAGCGACCCCTCGGCCTCGGCGACCACCGCCTGGTCGCCCTCGGCCTCGGCCAAGTCGATCAGTTCGACGCTGTCGGCAAGATCACGTTCCAGGGCGAGGAAGGAAGCGATGGCGCGCTCGAGCCGGTTGCGCTCGCGCATCACCGCCTGGGCTTCGGCCGCCTTGTTCCAGAACGCCGGATCCTCGGCGCGGGTGTTCAGTTCCGCGAGGCGAGCCTTGGCCTGGTCGAGGTCAAAGGTGCCTCCTCAGGAGGTCGAGCGACTGGCGGATTTCCTCCACCAGATGGGCGAACTCTGCCCGCATCGCTTCCCCCTCGGGATGATCGCGGCGCACCCGCGCCGCTGCTTCTCAGTCTAGTACAGGCCGCTTGATTCAGCGTCAAGCGCCGGCCCCCGCGGCGCCCTGGACACCGGTTCGCTGCCGACCCGAAACGCTTCCAGGATCGAGCCGCGCTGGCCCTCGGGAGCGGGCAGACCGGTGGCGGGGTCGATCCGTGCCAGGCGTACGCCGGGCGGAATGCGGAAGGGAATCGCCCGCGCTTCGGCCAATGCCTCGCGCATGAAGTCCATGAAGATCGGCACCGCCGCGCGGCTGCCGGTCTCGTGCTCGCCCAGGCTTTTGGGCGTATCGAAGCCGACGAATACCCCGACCACCAGATCGGGCGCGAAACCGATGAACCAGGCATCGAGATAGTCGTTCGTGGTCCCGGTCTTGCCGGCCAGCGGGATGCCGAGCGCGGCCACCTGGGCCGCGGTGCCGCGCAGCACCACGCCTTCCAGCATCGAGACCATCTGATAGGCGCTGATGGGACCGACCACGGTGGGCCGCTCGTCGGCGAGGAGGGGCGCCGACTGGGCCTCCCAGCTCTCGGCCCGGCAGTCGGCGCAGGCGCGGCCGTCGCGCCGGCTGATGATCCGCCCCTGGCGGTCCTGGACGTATTCGATCAGCGCCGGGCTCACGCGCCGGCCGCCATTGACCAGCATGGCATAGGCCGTGGTCAGCTTCATCAGCGTGGTCTCGCCGGCGCCGAGCGCCATCGGCAGGTTGAGCGGCAGGTTGTCGTAGACGCCGAAGCGACGGGAAAAGTCGGCGACCTTGTCCATGCCGAGCTCGCGCGCGAGCCGGACGGTCATCAGGTTGCGCGACTTCTCGATCCCGAGGCGAAGCGTGGAGGGGCCGAAGAACTCGGTGGTGTAGTTGGCCGGCTTCCATTTCGGCAGGCCCGGCCCCTGATCGATCACGATCGGAGCGTCGTCCGCCAGGCTGACCGGGCTGAACCCGCTCTCGAGCGCGGCGACGTAGACGATCGGCTTGAACGACGACCCCGGTTGGCGTTGCGCCTGGGTTGCGCGGTTGAACACGCTGCGCTCGGCGCTCCAGCCGCCGACCATGGCCAGCACCCGCCCGGTGTGCGGATCCATCGCTACCAGCGCCCCCTCGACGTTGGGAATCTGCCGCAACGGGAAGCCGGCACCGGGGCTCGCCTCCTGCGCCACCACCACGACGTCGCCGACCGCCACCACGTCACCCGCCCGGCGCGGACGGCTGCCGGCCCGCTGCCCTTCGAGCGCGGGCCGCGCCCATTCAATCTCGGCGAAGGGAATCTCGCCGCGCCGTCCGTCGGCGAATCCGATCGTCGCGCCCGGTTCGTCGACGGCGAGAACCAGCGCGACCTGCCAGTCGCCGAGCCCGGCGGGCGCCGCCTGGACCCCCAGCCGCTGCTCCCAGCCCGGACCCGCCGCCAGGCGCGCGACCGGCCCGCGCCAGCCATGGCGCCGGTCATAGGCCATCAGGCCCGCGCGTAGGGATCGTTCCGCCGCGGACTGCAGGCGCGGGTCGAGGTTGGCGCGGATCGCGAGACCACCGCCATAGAGCACGCTCGCGCCGTAGCGCGCGGCGATCTCGCGCCGTACCTCCTCGGCATAGTAGTCGGCGCGCACCACCACCGCCTCGTCGCGGACGCGGGTCTGAAGCGGCTCCGCCTGAGCGGCGGCGAAGGCGGCCTCGTCGATCGCGCGGTCCTCGAGCATGCGCCTGAGCACCCAGTCGCGGCGGCCAATGGCCGCGTCGCGGTTCGCCACCGGATGGTAATTGTTGGGCGCCTTCGGCAAGGCGGCGAGGAAGGCCGCCTCGTGCAGCGCGAGTTCGTCGAGCGAGCGGTTGAAGTAGGCGAGCGCAGCCGCCGCCACGCCGTAGGCGCCGTAGCCGAGATAGATCTCGTTCAGATATAGCTCGAGGATGCGGTCCTTCGGCAGCGCCTGCTCGATGCGCAGCGCCAGGAACGCCTCCTTCACCTTGCGCCGGAGCGACACCTCGTTGCCGAGCAGGAAGTTCTTGGCCACCTGCTGGGTGATGGTCGAGGCGCCGACCGGGCGGCGGTCATAGTAGAAGTTGCCGACATTGTCGATCGCGGCCCGCACGATGCCGAGGACGTCGATTCCGTAATGCTGGTAGAACCCCTTGTCCTCGGCGGAGAGGAACGCCGCGACCACGTGCCGCGGGATCGCCGAGATCGGAACGAACACCCGCTTTTCACCGGCGAATTCCGCCAGCAGCCGGCCGTCACCGGCATAGACCCGCGTGACCACCGGCGGCTCGTAGGACGCGAGCTGCGAATGATCAGGCAGCCCGCGGCCGTGCTCGTGCAACAAGTACGCGACCGCCGCCGCCGCGACCAGGACGGTCAGGACCACGAACGAGGCAAGCCAGCCGAAGAAACGCGCCATCCGGATTCCGGGAAAGGGGAACGGGCCGCGCCCGCACCGTCGCCGATCATGCCTCGGTTCAGCTCCGACAGAAAAGCGCTAAGCGGCGGTCCCGCCGTCAGTACGACGAGGCCCTCAAGCGGCCGCGCCTGGCAAAGCATGGGGGCCGATGGCCCATGCCAGGGATTGGTAGTTCCGGGGTCTAGTTGGCGGTCTCGCCGAAATAGGAGTCGATGGCCGTCACCGTTGCTTGTGCCACCTTGGCGCGATGCGCGGCCGAGTTGAGCGCCTGCTCCTCGCGCGGGTTCGACAGATAGCCGAGTTCCAGCAGCACCGACGGCACGTCGGGCGCCTTCAGCACGCGAAACCCGGCGAAGCGATGCGGCCGGGGCAGGAGCGGCGTCTCGCGCCCGAGCGCGCCCACCAGCGACCGGGCCAGGCGCACCGACTGGTTCATGGTGACCCGCTGCGACAGGTCGATCAGGATCGCGGCGAGCTGGGTGTCTTCGCTCGGCAGATCCATCCGCGCCAGCACGTCGGAACGGTTCTCCTTGGCCGCCAGCGCCTCGGCCTCCTGGTCGGACGCGGTCTCGGACAGGGTATAGACCGAGGCCCCCTGGACGTGGTTGCCGGGGATCGAGTCGGCATGGATGGAAACGAACAAGCCCTCGCCCCCGTTCTGAGCCACCGCGCGCCGGCCAACGGCCACGCGTTCGCCAAGCCGCAGGAAGACGTCGCTGTCACGGGTGAGCATCACCACATAACGACCGGTCGCCTGAAGCTGCCGACGCAGCTCGCGGGCGTAGGCGAGGGTGAGATCCTTTTCCTGGGTGCCGGAGCCGCCGATGGCACCGGAATCGATGCCGCCATGGCCCGGGTCGATCACGATCACCGGGCGCGTTGGCGCCCGCGGCGGGGTTCCCGGGCGCCGGCCCGGAACCGGCATCGCCACGGAGACCGGTCGTACTAGACCGGGCCCGGCGGCGGGCTCGACCGCTGGTACCCCACGCTCCGTTTGCGCCAGATCCACCACCAGCCGATGACCGAAGGTCGCCGAAGGCGGCAGCAAGAAGGCATTGCGCACCGCGACCGGGCCGTCCACGTCGAGGATCACGCGGGAACCGGCTGGCAATGCGGGGAGGAAGCGGGCGCCAATGATCAACCCGCCACGGCGTGCCCGATCGGCGACGCTGAGGCGCCAATCAATGGCGGGCAGCGCAATCACCACCTGCGTCGGATCGTCCAGCAGCGAGACCGAATACTCGACCGGTCCGCCCAGATCGAGCACGAACCGAGTCTGGTCGGCGTGCTGGCCGACTCTGACGCCGGTCGCCGGCACCGGCTGGGCAAGGCCCGGCTGCGCCAGAAGAAGGGCGCCAAGAGAGAGGATAAATAGAAGCCGTTTCAGCATGCTAACGGCTACCGTTAAGATGACGAGTTGGAATCATATAGCAGGTCTTGAAGACGGTTCGCAATTCCTCTGTTCTTGATGCCCGTGCTTCGATTGGGGCCGAGCCCTCTCGGCAGGGTGAACACGACCAACCTTAGCGGTTGTGATCGGCGCGGACCCCCTCTATGGTAGCTGTCGTGCAAATTTCCGTCGACTGTCTCCGCGCTCGCGCCGGCCGCACGGGTCCGCGCGGCGGCTTCCGGGGACGGAGCCCACAGCTCACCATTTCTGCACCAAGCGCCTGCGCGCCATCGCGGCCGGGCGGTGTTGCCGTGTCCTCGCTTGGGACGCGACAGTCCTGCCACGCCGTCGACCGACGCAGCCCCCACTGCCCCGGGCCCTTGGGCTCGGCGGACCGGGCGGCACTGGCCGATCGGCCGCGGCGCTTCCTCCCCCCAATAGACTGGCCCCGCCCTGTGACCCGCGCGGTCCCGGCCAGGCCCAGCGTGGAGATTCCTTGGAATGACGATCCGAATGCTGATCGATGCCAACCACCCGGAGGAGACCCGGGTGGTCGTGGTGGACGGCAAGCGCCTCGAAGAATTCGATTATGAGAGCGCCGCAAAACTACAGCTCAAAGGCAACATCTATCTCGCCAAGGTGACGCGGGTAGAGCCGTCGCTGCAAGCGGCGTTCATCGAATACGGCGGCAACCGGCACGGCTTCCTGCCCTTCAGCGAAATTCATCCGGACTACTACCAGATCCCGATTGCCGACCGGCAGACGCTGCTGGACCAGGAGGCCGAGGCGGCCACCGAAGCTGCTGCCGCCGAGGACAGCGATGCCGAAGCCGCCGCCGCCTCGGGCGATGACGGCGACGCTCCCGAGCCGGCCGAGACCATCGAGGCCGTCCAACGCCTGACCGAGGACGAAGGCGCGCGCGGCGACGACGGCCAGGGCGGCGACAGTCCCCCTGCCGAGGCAGCCAACGACACCGACGCGCTGGCATTCGGCGACGCGCCGCCGCCGGACGCTCCGGCAGTGACGGACCAGGATACCGCCGCCCGCTCCCGCGCCGAGCCTGAGCCCAGCCCGGAGGGCGGCGCGCCGACCCCGCCCAAGGGCGACGGGGAAGAACCCGAGACCAGCGGTGACGACGACTTCGGCGCCATGCAGCGCCGTCGCCTGCGCCGCCTGCGTCACTACAAGATCCAAGAGGTCATCAAGCGCCGCCAGATTCTGCTGGTACAGGTCGCGAAGGAGGAGCGCGGCAACAAGGGTGCCGCGCTGACCACATACATCTCCCTCGCCGGACGCTATTGCGTGCTGATGCCGAACACGGCACGCGGCGGCGGCATCAGCCGCAAGATCGTCAGCACCGATGACCGCCAGCGCCTCAAGAAAATCGCGCTCGACCTGGAAATCCCCGAGGGAATGGGGCTGATCGTCCGTACCGCCGGCATGGGCCGCAACAAGACCGAGATCAAGCGCGATTTCGAGTATCTGCTGAAGCTCTGGGACGGCATCCGCGAGGCCACGCTGCAGTCCACGGCGCCCGCGCTGATCTACGAGGAAGCAAGCCTGATCAAGCGCTGCATCCGCGACCTCTATCACAAGGACATCGAAGAGGTCCTGGTGGAGGGCGAAGAGGGCTACCGGATCGCCAAGGAGTTCATGCGGCTCATGATGAGTTCGCATGCGCGCAAGGTGAAGCTCTACAAGGAACGGGTCCCGCTCCTGCAGCGCTTTCAGGTCGAGAACCAGCTCGCCTTGATGCACAACCCCGAGGTGCAGCTGCGCTCGGGAGGCTACATCGTGATCAACTCGACCGAGGCCCTGGTCGCGATCGACGTCAATTCCGGCCGCTCGA
>SHWA01000071.1 GCA_009693995.1 Alphaproteobacteria bacterium
CGGTCGTGCTTGACCTCGCTCACGGCGATGTCGCGTTCCTTGGCGATCACCGGCGCGTTCACCATGTTGACGCTCTCCATCTGCGGCGCGAGCAGGCCCTGGAGCGCGAGGGCACTGAGGGGACGGGTGTTCAAGCTCGCCGCGTGACCCTCGTACTCGATGGTCACCGCCTTGATCCCGCCGGTGGTGAGCTGGCCGGCGAAGCTGCCCAATTGCTCCACCAGCTTCATGTAGGGGCGGAGCCGGGGGGCCTCCTCGGCGGTGACCGCCGGCATGTTGAGGGCGTTGACGACCGCCCCGGTCTTCAGATAGGCGGACATCTGCTCGGCGATCTGGATCGCCACCTTCTCCTGCGCCTCGGTGGTTGCGGCCCCCAGGTGCGGCGTCACCACCACCTGGTCGAGGGCGAACAGTGGCGACTTCCCCGGCGGCTCGACCGCGAACACGTCCAGTGCTGCGCCGCCAAGATGGCCGGACCTGAGCGCCGGCTCGAGATCGGACTCCACCACCAGCCCGCCGCGCGCACAGTTGATCAGGAGCGCGCCCCGCTTCATCTTCGCCAGCGCCGCGCTGTCGATCAGGGCGCGGGTCTGGTCGGTGAGCGGCACGTGCAGCGTGACGATGTCGGCGCGGCGCAGCAGATCGTCGAGAGCCACCGCCTCGACGCCGAGGCTGGTCGCACGCTCGGCCGACAGGTACGGGTCGTGGGCGATCACCCGCATCTTCAGCCCCTGGGCACGATCGGCGACGATCGCGCCGATGTTGCCGCAGCCGACGATGCCGAGCACCTTGCCGGCGAGCTCCTGGCCCACGAAGCGGGACTTCTCCCACTTGCCCGCCCGCGTCGAACGATCGGCGAGGGGAATCTGCCGCGCCAGCGCGAACATCAGGGCGATGGCATGCTCGGCGGTGGTGATGGCGTTGCCGAAGGGGGTGTTCATCACGCAGATACCGCGCTGGGTGGCCGCCGTCACGTCGATGTTGTCGACGCCGATGCCGGCCCGTCCCACGACCTTGAGCTGCCGCGCCACCGCCAGCACCTCGGCCGTCACCTTGGTCGCGGAGCGGACGGCCAGGCCGTCATAGTCGCCGATGATCCCGAGCAGCGCGTCCTTCTCGAGGCCGGTCCGCACATCGGCCTCGATCCCGTTCTCGGCGAAGATCTCGACCGCGCGCGGGCTCAGCGCATCGGCGATCAGCACCTTGATCATGGTTCAGCTCCGCTCCCATGCGACGCGCCGGCCTTGACGGTGGCGAAGGCCCAGTCGATCCAGGGCAGGAGGGCCGCCACATCGTCGGTCTCGACGGTCGCCCCGGTCCAGAGCCTGAGGCCAGGCGGGGCCGAACGATAGGCGCCAATGTCGTAGCCGGCGCCTTCCGCCTCAATCTTGCCCGCGACCGCCCTGGCGGCGGCCGCCCGACCCGCCTTGTCCAGGCCGGTGAACCAGGGATCGACGAATTGCAGACAGACCGAGGTGCAGGAGCGGAAGCGCGGCTCCTGGGCCAGGAAGGCGACCGCCGGCGTGGCCTCCACCCAGCGCTCGATCACCGCCAGGTTGCGCCGGGCGCGCTGGCGCAATCCCGGCCCGCCGCCGATGGATTCGGCCCACTTCAGCGCATCGATCACGTCCTCGACGCAGAGCATGGAGGGAGTGTTGATGGTTTCGCCGGCGAAGATCGCCTCGTTCAGCTTGCCGTCCTTGGTCATGCGAAAGAGCTTGGGCAGCGGCCAGGGCGGCGTGTGGCTCTCGAGCCGCGCGACCGCGCGCGGGCCGAGCACCAGCATGCCGTGCGCCGCCTCGCCCCCCAGCACCTTCTGCCAGGACCACGTGACGACGTCGAGCTTGTCCCAGGGCAGCTCCATGGCGCCGACCGCCGAAGTCGCATCGCAGATCGTGAGGCCCTGGCGGTCGGCGGCGATCCAGTCACCGTCCGGTACCGCGACGCCCGAGGTGGTGCCGTTCCAGGTGAAGATCACGTCACGGCCGAAATCCACTGTTCCGAGATCAGGCAGCCGGCCATAGTCCGCCTCCAGCACGCGCACGTCGGTGAGCTTCAGTTCCTTGCGGATGTCGCCGACCCAGCCGGACCCGAAGCTCTCCCACGCCAGGGCATCGACGCCGCGCGCGCCCAGGAGCGACCAGAGCGCCATCTCGACCGCGCCGGTATCGGAGGCCGGCACGATAGCAATGCGGTGGCTGGCCGGGACCTCGAACATCCGGCGGCTGCGCTCGATCACCTCGGCGAGGCGCGCCCGCCCGGCCGGGGAACGATGCGAACGCCCCACAAGCGCACCGGCGAGAGCCGCCGTAGTCCAGCCCGGGCGCTTGGCACAGGGCCCGGAGGAGAAGTTCGCCACGCGCGGACGCAGGTTCGGCTTCGGGGGCATCGCGGCGCCTCCTCACGGCCTGGTTTTTGGGAGAGCGTGGTATAGCTCGAGACGCCCGATGTTGCAACGCAACATGGCCCGGCGCCGCGGTGTCAGCCGGTGGCGGTGGGGCGGCGGCTGAGGAGCTGATAGACCACCGCGGTCATCACCGTCTCGCCCACCTGGTTCAGGGTCGAGTAGCGCACCTTGGCGGTACCGCGGTCGGGACGCGAGCCTGATGGGCGGACCTCCAGCACCTCCATGACGCAGCGGATGGTGTCGCCTGGCCTGACCGGCTTCAGCCAGCGCAGCTCCTCCATGCCGGGCGATCCCGCGCCGGCAGCGGCGAGGATGCCCTCCTGGAAAAACAGGCGGAACGACAGCGCGAGGGTCTGGAAGCCGCTGGCGATCAATCCGCCATAGGGTCCGGCCTTGGCCGCCTCGACGTCCATGTGGAAGGGCTGCGGGTCGTACTTGAGGGCGAACTCCAGGATTTCGGACTCGGTGATGGTCTTGCCCCTACTCTGGAACCGGTCACCGACGTTGAAGTCCTCGAAATAATAGTCGCCCATCATCGCCTCGTTCGCGCACCCGTGCGGCGCCGAACATGGCCCGCGGCGACGGGGAAATCCAGCGCGCTCAGCCCGAGGCGCGGCGGGGCAGGGACGCGGCGGCGGCGGCGTGGCCCGCCTCCCAGGCCAGCATCGCGCGCTTGCGGGTCAGACCATAGTAATAGCCGCCGAGCGCGCCGGTCTTGCGGATCACCCGATGACACGGGATCAGGAAGGCGACCGGGTTGGCGGCGACCGCCCCGGCCACCGCCCGCGCGCCCTCCCGCCCCTGCCCCAGCCGGTGCGCGAGGGCCTGATACGTGGTGACCACCCCCGGTGGGATCGCCAGCAGCCCCTGCCAGACCTTGACCTGATGGTTGGTGCCGACCAGGTGCAGCGTGGCGGCGCCGCCGGCGAAAAGAGCACGCGCGATTCCTGCCGTCGCGACCGGATCCTCGATCCGCTGCGCCGCCGGATAGCGTTCGGCGAGATCGGCAGCCGCGGCCCATCTTCTCGGCGTCGGCCTTATGGCGGTGAATGTCCAGATCAAAACATCCACCGACTACGCAACAAGCCAGATGATTATGCTGGCCGACGCGCTTCAGAAACAGCGCGATAGTTAGTGGTCAAATTTCAAACTGACGCAGTGCCCACCGCCGACACCATTTTTGTCCCAGCGGTGCGAGCGTGGGACCCCTGGACCGCGACCCCCGCCCCAGGGGTGTGCCGAACCGGCCGGCGGGGGTGCCAAGGGGCGGGGCCGCGATGACGCGACGGACTGCGGGGTGGTAAGGCGGGGGTGGTCGCCCCGGTCCCGACATGAAGGCGAGCTACCCTGCCGCTGGCCGTATTGCCGCCGCTCCCGCCTGGAGTCCTTCGGCCATGAAACCGCTCCGCGTGATTGCTATGGGATTGCTGGGCCTTCTTCTGACTGTCGGACTGTGCTCCTAAGTCTTTGATTTATTGGTGGGCGCAGTAGGACTCGAACCTACGACCCGCTGATTAAGAGTCAGCTGCTCTACCACCTGAGCTATGCGCCCGCCGGGGGCCGGACCTTGGCGTGGCGGCGGGGCCAGAGTCAAGCTAAACGCCCTGCATACGGGGGTATGCCGCCAGGAACAGTCCGGGAATGAATGGGGCATGGACGCGAGTCCATCCGTGGCGGGGGCGGGCCGCGCCCTCAGAACCGCTCCAGCAGCCGTTCGATGTAGTCGCGTTCCATCTGGGGGCGGAAGCGCTGGCCGGCGCGGCGGTAGAGCTCCTTCAGGATTTCCCGCGTCTTCTGCATTTCGGCCTCGTCCGGCACCTTGGTCTCGTCGCCGGAGTAGTAGCCTTCCTGGGGCATGGGCCGGCCCAAGGGATCGCGCCGGCCGCTGAAGCGCGAGCCGTGCTGCACGTCGCCCATGGCGGCGCCGAACTCGCCCATGCGCTGTTGCAGCGCCTCCAGCACCGACTGCGCCGCCTGCCGCAGGGCGTCGAGCGCCCTAGTCTGCGGCCCGATCGCGCCCGAGGGATCGTTCTGCGTCAAGGGCATCCCGGCGTCGCGCATCTCGCGCTCGGCCCGGCCCATCTCGCCGGGGATGTCCAGGTCGAGTTCGCCGAGCTGGCGCATCAGTTCGCCGAGCTGGCGGCGGAGCGCCTTCTGCTCGCCGGCGAGGAAGCCGCCGTCGAAGCCGCCCGGCGGCTGCGGCATGTTGCCTTCGCCACGCTGGCCGCGCTGGCCGCGCGGTCCCTGTTGCCCCTGTGCCATCGGGTCGCCGGTCTGCGCGCCGCGGAACGACTGGTCGAGGAGCTGCTGCTGGCGGCGGATCATGTCGCGCATCTGGTTCATCATCTCGCCCGCCTGGCCGGCCATGCGCGACATCTGCTGCGGCATCTGTCCGAGGCGCAGGTTTTCGAGTAGCTGCTGGAGCTGCGCCAGTAGTTGGCGCGCGGCGTCGCGGGCGCCGGTCCGGGCCAGTTCGCGCGCCTGGTCGATGATCTGCTGCAAGTCGCGCCGGCCCATCATCTGGGCGAGCTGGCTGGGGTCGATGCGCGGTGCGTCCGCGCTCTGGCGCTGCACCTGTTCGAGGAGCGCGTTCAGGAACCGGTCGAGGGCGGCGCGCAGCTCCTCGATCAGGCGCTCGATCTCCTGGTCGGGTGCGTTGCGTGAAAGGGCGTCCTGCAACGCCTGCTGGGCATCCCGCAAGTCGCGCTCTGTCAGCGACAGCTTGCCGTCCTCGACGCGGAGCGCGGTTTCCCAGAGCTGGGTCACTACTTTGCCGAGCGCCGCATCGTTGTCGTCGTGCATCAGCCGCGCCGCGGCCGAGACCAGGTTGAGGAACACGCTCTTGTCGTGATCGAACGCGCCCGGGCTTCTGGCCAGTCCGCGCAGCACCCGGCTCACCTGCCGGCGCTCGGAGGGTGCCGTGATCAGCCGGCGCCGCTGCTCGATGATGGCGCGGGCGACCGGGTGGTTGAACTCACGTTCCGGCAAGACCACGGTGACCGTCTCGCTGGTTCCCGTTTGCCCGGCGGAATCGCTCGCCTGCAGGATCAGGGTGACCGCGAGGCCGGCCCAGGGATGCGGCGTCAGGTCGTGAAACGTGATCTCGCGCGCCTTGCGTACCCGCGGCCGTGGCAGACCGAGCCGCAGATCCTGCGGCGCCAGTTCGGGCCGCCCGGCCAGGCGCATCTGGCCGGAGACGCCCTCCAGGCCATAGTCGTCGGCGGCCACGTATTCGATACGGAGCGCGCTGCGCTGGGTGCGCGCGGGCGGCGCGGCAAAGGCGATCGAAGGCGGCGAGTCGGGAACCAGGACCAAAGGCCAGCGCCCCAGCACGATGCTCCCCTGCCGCACGGTCAGGATCTCGCCCGCCTTCAGTTCCGTCGTCAGTTGCTGGTTGCGGGTATCGATGCGCTGGAAGGCGGTGGCGTGGCCATCGACGTCGAGGGCCGCATCACCACGTCCCCCCGACACCTGCGCCAACAGCGTACTCCCCGCCGGTGCCGTCAGCACCATTGCGGGCGTCTCGGTGGAGGCGAAGATCGGCGCGACACCGGTATACGCTGGCGGCTTCAGCCATAATTGCGCATAGGGTGCCGCATCGCCGCGTGGCGTCAGGTCCGGGAGAAGCGCGCGCGCCAGGCGCGCGGGCGCTTGGTCGCCGGCGGCGGCCACACCGACCACGAGCGCGAGCACCACCACCAGACGGAACGCGAAGGGGTCGCGCCGCGCCATGTGCGGCTCGGGCATGCGCACGCGCACCTGCCGCAATGCCGCTGCCATGCGTTCCTGGTGCAGCCGCCAGAGGCCGCGGCTGGTGGCATCGACGCCATTCGGGAGGCGGTCGGTCAGGGCGGTCAAGGGGCGGTGGGGCAGGGTGCTGTCGCGCTCTACCCGCCGCATGGCCTGGTCGCCGTCGGGCGGCGTCATGCGGCGCAAGCCCCGGACCAGGAGTCCGACCACGCCACCAACCGTCACCACCAGGATCCCGAGGTGGATCCAGCCGGAGAAATAAGGCCAAGGTTCCAGCAGAGCGACCGCCACGAACAACCCGATGGCGCCAAGCGCCGGCACCAATGCGGGCCACACCCGCTCCCAGAACAGCGCGGCGCGGGCGGCCCCGATGGCACGGCGCAGCGGCCGCCCGAGGGCGCGGAGCGCGGTGATCGGCGTCGATCGCACTCGGCGGCTCATGGCCTGCTCTCCGGCCCCAGCCACGGGGGCAAGGTCTCCGCCGCCAGCATCTCGGCGTGGCTCAGCCGGCGCCGGGTCACGGCGAACGCCCGGCCGTGCACCTGCACGTCCGGCGCGGGCGGGCGGCTATTGTAGCGCGACGCCATCACCGAACTATACGCGCCCGCCGACAGGAGGACGAGCAGATCGTCGGCCGCAACCGGCGGCAGGGGGCGGTCGCGGGCGAATATATCGCCGCTCTCACAGACCGGCCCCACCACGTCCGCGGGCGTCCAAACGGCGTCTTGGCGTGGGGCGACCACCGGCAGGATGGTGTGGTGGGCACCGTAAAGCGCAGGTCGGATCAGGTCGTTCATGCCCGCATCGACGATCACGAAGCGCCGGCCCGCGGATTCCTTGACCAAGATGACCCGGGTCAGCAGGACACCCGAATTGGCCACCAGGAAGCGCCCGGGCTCGATGGTGAGCGCGCAGCCGAGCTCGCCGACGGTCGCGGCGATCAGGCGGGCATAGGCGGCCGGTGCCAGCGGGGTCTCGTCGCTATAGCGCACGCCGAGCCCGCCGCCGAGATCCAGGCGGTCGATCCTGATGCCTTGCCCGCGCAGCGTCCGCACCATCTCGGCCACGCGCCCGAAGGCCGCGGTGTACGGGGCGAGGCTGGTGAGCTGCGAGCCGATGTGAACCGCGATCCCGACCAGATCGATGCTGGCAAGCGCGGCGGCGCGGGCGAAGATCGCCGGCGCCGCGGTCCAGTCGACGCCGAACTTGTCCTGCTTGCGCCCGGTCGCGATCTTGTCGTGGGTGCCGGCGTCCACATCGGGGTTGATCCGGATCACGACCGGCGCCCGCGTGCCTGCGGCGCCCGCCACCGCGGCGAGGGTCTCCAGCTCGGGCAACGATTCGACATTGAACTGGTGGATGCCGGCGGCGAGCGCCGTCGCCATCTCGGCGGTGGTCTTGCCGACGCCGGAGAAGACGATGCGGCCGGGTGGCACTCCGGCGGCTAGGGCCCGGTGCAGTTCGCCGACCGAGACGATGTCGGCGCCGGCACCGGCCGCGGCGAAGGTCCGCACCACGGCCAGATTGTCGTTCGCCTTCAGCGCATAGCAGATCTGTACCGCGCGGCCCGCGAAGGCGTCGCGTAGGGCCTGGTACTGGCCGAGCAGGCCGGCGGTCGCATAACAGTAGAGCGGTGTTGCCACCGCGGCCGCGATCTCGGCGAGCGGCACCTCCTCGGCCGCCAGCACGCCGGAGCGGTAGCTGAAGCCATGGGCACCTGCGGCGATCCGTGCCTCGACGGACGGGGCAGCGGCCAGGTTCACAACCGGCCTCGCCGCCGCCGGTCCTTGTCCAGGGCCTCGGCGTCGGGAACGGCGTCGGGCGGGGATTCGGGCGGGCCCTTGCGGCCGCAAGCGGCGAGCAGCAGGGCGCACGCGAGCAGCATGAAGGCGCGGCGCGTCACACGAGCCGCGCCCGCGCCGCGCGCACGGCGTCCCGCACGCGCTGCGGCGCCGTGCCGCCGAGACTGGTGCGGCTGGCGACCGAGCGTTCGACCGTCAGCACCTCGAACACGGCGGCGGTGATGCCTGGCTCCTCGGCCTGCATCTCGGCGAGGGGCAGCGCATCGAGGGCGCAGCCTTTGGCCTCGGCGCGGCTGACGATGCGGGCGGTGATCTCGTGCGCGCGCCGGAAGGGCAGCCCGAGCGTGCGCACCAGCCAGTCGGCGAGGTCGGTCGCCGTGGCGAAGCCGCTGGCGGCGGCGGCCCGCATGGCCGCGGCATCGACCGTGAGGTCCCGGATCATGCCGGTGGTGGCGGCGACGGCGAGGGCGAGGGAATCGGCGGCATCGAACGTCGGCTCCTTGTCCTCCTGCAGGTCCTTGCCGTAGGCGAGGGCTAGGCCCTTCATCACCACCAGGAGGGCGATCAGCGCGCCGATGATGCGCCCGGCCTTGGCGCGCACCAACTCGGCGGCATCGGGATTGCGCTTCTGCGGCATGATCGAGGAGCCGGTGGAATACGCATCCGACAGTCGGATGAAGCGGAACTGGGCCGAGGACCAGATCACCAGTTCCTCGGCGAGGCGCGAGAGGTGCATGGCCGCGATCGCAGCCGCGCTCAGGAACTCGAGCGCGAAATCGCGGTCGGCGACCGCGTCGATCGAATTCGCCATGGGTCGGTCGAAGCCGAGCGCCTGCGCCGTCGCCGCGCGGTCGATCGGGAACGAGGTGCCGGCGAGCGCCGCCGCGCCGAGGGGGCACTCGTTGAGCCGCACCCGCGCGTCCCGCAGGCGGCCGCGGTCGCGCCCGACCATTTCGACATAGGCCAGCAGATGGTGGCCGAAGGTCACCGGCTGTGCGCTCTGCAGGTGGGTGAAGCCCGGCATGATGGTGGCCGCGTGCTCCTCCGCCCGGTCGATCAGGGCCGACTGCAACTCGCAGAGCGCCGCATCCAGGGTGTCGATCTGGGCGCGCACCCAGAGGCGAAAGTCGGTCGCCACCTGGTCGTTGCGCGAGCGGGCGGTGTGCAGCCGCCCGGCGGGCGCGCCGATCAGCTCGGCGAGCCGCGCCTCGACGTTCATGTGGATGTCCTCGAGCGCGCGCTCGAAGGTGAAGCGATCGCCTTCGATCTCCGCCAGCACCAGGGCGAGGCCGCGGCTGATCTCGGCGCCGTCGGCGGCGGTGATGATGCCCTGGCGCACCAGCATGTCGGCGTGCGCCGCCGAGGCGCGGATGTCCTCGGCATAGAGGCGCCGATCGAAATCGACGGACGCGTTGATGCGGTCCATGATCTCGGCCGCCGCCGTCTGAAAGCGGCCCCGGACCGGGGACGCGCGCGGGGGTGTGGGAGGACTCATGCTCGTGCCGGTTCCAGGTGCGCGGCGATCATAGCGGGTCGCGACCGCCAGGCGATAGTCGGCGCGCCACCGATGGCGACGGCGCCGCACCTGTTCTACGCTCGGCCCCCTGCCACCATCCACCCGGGAGCACCCCATGACCGCACCGATCGCCTGGCCGAGAGGCGCCAAGATCGCGGTGATGCTGACCTTCGACTTCGATGCCGAGACCAACTGGCTGGCGCGCGATCCGGCCAACGAGCGCCGCCCTGGAACCCTCTCCCAGGGCACCTACGGCGCCAAGGTGGGGGTGCCGCGAATCCTCGACCTGCTGCGCGCGGAAGGGCTCAAGGCGACCTTCTTCGTCCCCGGCTGGGTGGCCAAGAACCGCACCGAGCGCGTGCTGATGATCAAGGAGGCCGGCCACGAGATCGGCCACCACGGCTACCTGCACAAATGGGTCGACCCCAAGGACCCGGACGGCGAGCGCCGGGAGTTCGACCGCGGCCTGGAGGAGCTGGCCAAGCTCGGCATCACGCCGGTCGGCTACCGCTCGCCCGCGGGCGAGACCAGCCCGAACCTGATCCACATCCTCGCCCAGCACCGCTTCCTCTACGACTCGTCCCTCATGGACGACGTGTTTCCGTATCGCCACCGGCTGAGCGACGGCACGTTGGGGCCGGTCGAGATCCCCTGGCACTGGTCGCTCGACGACGTGCCCTACATGACCCACGCCCTCTCGGTGATGCGGCCCATGTTCACCAACGCCCACATCCGCGACATCTGGCAGGCGGAGTTCCGCGAGCAGCACGCCTGGGGCGGCGTGTTCGACTTGATTATGCATCCCCAGGCGATCGGGCGCCCCTCCCGCCTCGCCCTGCTTGCCGAGATGATCGCCTTCATCAAGGCGACTCCGGGCATCTGGTTCGCCACTGGCGCCGAAGTCACCACGGCCTACCTGGCCCAGCTCAAGGGCGACGGCACCTCGCCGATCACGCCGTTCATCGAGGGCCGGGTGGATTGGTGAGGCGGGCGACGGCTCGATCACGTTGCGCCGCCTCAGTCGAGCGGCGTCACCGCATCGCCCGGACGCATCACACCGCCCTCCAGAATGCGGCAATTGAGGCCGCTCCGGTGGATCAGGGCCTTGAACAGGCCGGGCTTGGCGGTGAGGTCTTCCAGGTACTGGCAGGGGACATTCAGGCGCAGGCCCTCGACCACCACGGCGCCGACCCGGAACCGCCGGCCGACTAGGTGGTTGAGCGGCACCCCCTCGGTCACCACGTTGCGCCGGGTCTCGGCCGCGGCCAGGTCGATGGCGTGGTCGCGCTTGAGCGCGCGCAAGGTCTCGACTTCGAGGAAGGTGATCTGCCGGTCCTCGCGCGGCTTGGCCGAATAGGTGCCGGTGCCCAGCAGATAGCGATCGCCGGCGATGCCCTTGCCGGCGACACAGGCGATCTCGGGCGGCGAGTCCATGGGCGCGCTGCCACGGGCGCAGATGTGCAACGACAACACGCGGCCTGCGAACATCATGTTGGTTCCTCCCCGCCGTTCGGGGATCATTAACACCGGCACCCGGTCGCGGCCAGAAGCCCCTCAGGCCCAGGTGAAGGCGCGCGCCAGTACCAGGGGTTCGCCGTCGAAGCCCAGGGCATAGAACAGGGCGAAGCCGAGCAAGGTCAGCAACGCCGCGGCCCGCACCGAGGCGCGGAAGGAACGGGAATCGGATTGCGGCATTGCTGGTCCTCCGGGAGGCTGATGAGCCTTCTACCAAGTCTGAAGCAATTCGCCTGCCAACGTACGAAATACCATTACATTCAAACCCTTGCTCCGAACGAATGGTTGACGGTGCGGGCCATCTGTCAAGCCCGCCGGCGGTGCCCCTGGCCGGGCCCGGCCGCCCCTGACTAAGATGCCGGCAACGTACCGCCACCGGTCGAGAGGCGCCTGCATGGTTGCTCGAGTGCTGACGGTTGCCTTCGCCGGCATCGAGGTGCGGGATGTCGACGTGCAGGTGCAGGTGGCTTCGGGCCTGCCATCGTTCACCATCGTCGGGCTGCCCGACAAGGCGGTCGGCGAGTCGCGCGAGCGGGCGCGGGCGGCGCTCGGCGCCATCGGGCTCGCCCTTCCCCCGCGCCGCATCACCGTCAACCTGGCCCCCGCCGACATCCAGAAGGAAGGCAGCCATTTCGACCTGCCGATCGCTCTCGGCCTCCTGGTCGCCATGGGGGTGGTGCCGGAGGACGCGGTAGCCGGCAGACCGTGCTCGGCGAGCTCGCCCTCGACGGGGCGCCCTCTCCCCCGTGCCCGGCGCCCTGACGTGGCCGGGACGATCTATCGCCGGCTGGTGCATCGGCATCTGCCCTAGGCGAGCGGATCCCGTCCGCATCGGCCGCAGTTCGCGTCAGCCGTGGTCGAGCTCGAGCCCGCGCTGGTCCTGAGCGAGAAACCAGTCGGCGATCTGGTCGCCGGTCATGAAGATCGTGTCGGCTCGCCGCTGCAGCATGTCGAGCACGCGGCAGAATGCGCCGAACCGGTGGGGGACGGCGATGATGTGGGGGTGCAGCGCCAGGGTCAGCACGCGCGGATTGTGCGCCGTCTCGCGCTCGAACACGCCAAGCGCGTCGGTGAAGCGGGTCACGTACTCGGCCGCCGTGTGCTTCTCGAGCGCGAAGATGGTCACGTCGTTGAGATCGAGGGCGTATGGCATGGCGAGCAACGGCCCATGCCGCGTCCACATCCAACTCGGCAGGTCGTCGACCATCCATTCGAGCACGTACTCGAAGCCGGCTGCCTTCAAATGGTCTGGCGTCTCCAGCGTCTCGCCGAAGCCAGGTCCGAGCCAGCCGCGCGGTCGCCGCCCCTGGTACGCCTCGAGCCGTGCCAGCGCTTCGGCGATCACCGCCTTCTCGTCCGTCTCGGTCTGCAGCGAGCGCTGCACGACGGAATGGCCGACGAGCGACCAGCCGGCCGCGACGGCGGCCCTGGCCGCGCTCGGATAGACCTCGGGAAAGCGCGCGTTCATGATGTTGCTGGCGGCCACGCCGCGCGCGCCCAGCTCGTGCACCAGGCGCGGCAGGCCGCACCTGAGGCCGTACTCGACCCAGCTGAAATTGGCGATGTCGGGCTTGGGCTGCTGGCCGTGGGGAGCCTGCAGAATGGCGCGCGGCATGGGCTGGTCGAACGGCCAGACCTCGAGATTGATGCAGATATGCACGAGGATCGGCTTGCCTTCGGGCGGCTGCAGGCGCGGCCGCTGGCTCGACATCTGGTAGGGGATGCGCGGGTTGGACGTGAGCTGCCGCTTCTGCATGGCGTCTCTTCTCAGGCCGAATGGGGCGGTCGCTTCCGGTGCCAGTCCGTCGCGCCCTGGTACGCGTCGCCGATGGTCAGCAGTCGCGCCTCCTCGAAGCGCGGCGCAATGAGTTGGGCGCCGACCGGGAGGCCCGCCGGCGAGAAGCCGACCGGCAGCGACAGGACCGGAAGGCCGACGAAGCTCACCCACCGCGTCGCCTGCGTTATCCGGTGCACGACCACCGGCGCCGATGCCTCGGTGCGGATGTCCGTCTCCGCGATCGTCGGCACATCCATGAGCAGGAGCGGACAATAGAGCGCATCGGCCTTGGCGAACACCTCGGTCTGGAACGAGGCGTTGGCGCGATCGCGCCGCTCGAGGGCGTCGATGTATTTGAGGGCCGGTACATCGAAGCCTTGGGCGATACGGGCGACGGTCGAGAAGTTGTAATCCTGGCGCCGCGTCGCGATCCACTCCCGGTGAATATGGGAGGGCTCGACGCGGTTGATCACGGTGGTCCACTGGTAAAGCTCTTCCGGGTCGGGCATGGCGAGGGGGACGATGTCGGCGCCGAGTCCACGCAAAACCTCGAGCGCGGCCGCGTGCACCGCGCGGATTTCGGGGGCCGTGTCGGCGACGAAATGATTGCTCGGCACCGCGATCCGCATGCCTTTAATAGGGCGGCCTAGGCCCGCCATGTAATCCGGCACAGCGACCGCGCGCGACCACGGATCGCGCGCGTCGTATCCGGCGACGGCCTGCAGCATCATGGCCGCGTCACGGACCGTACGCGCCAGCGGACCGGCCACATCGAGCGACCAGCACCTGGGCATTATCCCATACAGGCTGACGCGGCCGTAGGTCGGCTTGAGAC
>SHWA01000072.1 GCA_009693995.1 Alphaproteobacteria bacterium
CATCAACCGATTCCTCGACGAGCATAACGTCAACCCCAAGCCCTTCCGCTGGACCGCCGATCCCGCCGCCATCATCGCCGCCGTCAAACGTGGGCATCAAGTGTTAGATTCGATCCACTAGATGCAAATACGTAGTGGCCCGTTCACCCCGAAATTCGTGATACGAATTTCGGGGACGGGACACTAGGCGCAACCCGAGGGCAGCCCCACCATGACCGAGTTCCGCGTGGTCGCGACCGGCCTACGCTTCCCCGAGGGCCCCATCGCCATGGCCGATGGCACGGTGCTGCTGGTGGAGATCGAGCGGCGGACGCTGACCCGGATCGACCGCAAGGGGACCGCCCACGTGGTAGCTACACCGGGGGGCGGACCCAACGGCGCCGCCATCGGCCCCGGCGGCCTGGTCCACGTCTGCAACAACGGCGGCTTCGACTGGCAGGAGCAGGGCGGCCTGCTACGCCCGGTGATGCAGGCGCGCGACTACTCGGGCGGCCGGATCGAGCGCATCGATCCCGCGACCGGCGCCGTCACCGTCCTCCACACTCGGGCCGGTGACGTTCCGCTCAAGGGACCCAACGACCTGGTGTTCGACGCAGACGGCGGCTTCTGGTTCACCGACCTCGGCAAGATGCGCGCGCGCGATCAGGACCGGGGCGCGGTCTACTACGCCCACGCCGACGGCAGCCGGTGCGAGGAGGTGATCTTTCCCGCCGTGACGCCGAACGGCATCGGTCTATCGCCGGCCGGCGACCGCCTCTACGTCGCCGAGACCGAGCCGGCCCGGCTCTGGGCCTGGGAAATCGCCGGCCCCGGCAAGCTGCGCCGCACCAATAGCGGTGCCCCTCATGGCGGCACCCTGGTGGTCGGAGTCGGCGGCTATCAGCGGTTCGATTCCCTGGCCGTGGACGCGGCTGGCAACATCTGCATCGCAACCCTGGTGAAAGGGGGCATCACCGTCGTCTCACCAGATGGAAATGCGGTCGAGCATGTGCCGCTGCCCGATGCCATGGCGACCAATATCTGCTTTGGCGGGCCCGACCTCAGGACCGCCTATGTCACGCTCTCGACCACGGGCCGGCTGGTGGCGCTTCCCTGGCCCAGGCCGGGGCTGAAGCTCAACTATTTGAACAAATGAGTGGACGGCGCGCGACTCGCTTCCCCTCGGCGGCCGACCTGTGTTAGAAGCGCCCTTCCGAAGCCCACCCCGCCGCCGTCAGGAGCTTGCCGCGCCTTGGTCCATGTCCCCGTCCGCGACAACAATATCGATCAGGCGCTCAAGCAGCTTAAGAAGAAGATGCAGCGGGAAGGCATCTTCCGCGAGATGAAGATGCGGCGCAGCTACGAGAAGCCATCGGAGCGGCGGGTGCGCGAGCAGGCGGAAGCGATCCGCCGGGCGCGCAAGCTCGCCCGCAAGCGCGCCGAACGCGACAATTGAGGCGCCCTGCCCGGCCGCGCCGGGCGCTACTCGACCCCAACGATCAAGCAACGGCGCGTCACCCCGACCCGGACGGCTTGGGATCGGGTTCACAGGTACTTGACGATGTCCTCGCACATTTTCTTCGCGTCGGCGAACAGCATCATCGTGTTGTTGCGGTAGAACAGCTCGTTGCCGATGCCGGCGTAGCCGGAGGCCAAGCTACGCTTCAGAAACAGGATCGTCTTGGCGTACTCCACATCGAGCACCGGCATGCCGTAGATCGGACTGGTGGGGTCGGTCTTGGCAATCGGGTTGGTGACGTCGTTGGCGCCGATCACGAAGGCCACGTCGGTCGCGCGGAAATCGGAGTTGATCGCCTCCAGCTCCAGCACCTGGTCGTAAGGCACGTTCGCCTCCGCCAGTAGCACGTTCATGTGCCCGGGCATCCGCCCGGCGACCGGGTGGATGGCGTAGCGCACCTTGACCCCGGCCTTGGTCAGCTTGTCGCCCATCTCGCGCAGCGCGTGCTGCGCCTGGGCGACGGCCATGCCGTAGCCGGGCACGATGATCACCGAGGCGGCGTTCTTGAGCAGGAAGGCGGCGTCCTCGGCGCTGCCGGACTTGACCGGACGGGCCGGGCCACCGGCCGCGACCACGCCTTCCGCCGCGCCGAAGCCGCCCAGGATCACGCTCACGAACGAGCGGTTCATTCCCTTGCACATGATGTAGCTGAGGATCGCGCCGGAGGAGCCGACCAGGGCGCCGGTGATGATGAGAGCGCTGTTCTCGAGGGTAAAGCCGATGCCGGCCGCGGCCCACCCCGAATAGGAGTTCAGCATCGAGATCACCACCGGCATGTCGGCGCCGCCGATCGGGACGATGATCAGCACGCCGACCAGGAAGGCGAGCGCCGTCATCAGCCAGAAGAGCCCATGGCTCTCGCTGCCGACGAAGCGGACGCCGATGGCGACGATGGCGACGCCGATGGCGAGGTTGAGCCAGTGCTGCCCGGGAAAGACCACGGGTGCTCCGCCCACCATGCCCTGCAACTTGGCGAAGGCGACCACCGAGCCGCTGAAGGTGACCGTGCCGATCACCGCGCCCAGGCTCATCTCGACCAGGCTGAGCCCCTTGATGGTGCCGACCGTGCCGATGCCGTAGGCGTCCGGCTGATAGAGCGCCGCCGCCGCCACCAGCACCGCCGCCATGCCGACCAAGCTGTGGAAGGCGGCGACCAGCTGCGGCATCGCCCGCATCTCGATCTTGATGGCGATCACGGTGCCGATCGCGCCGCCGATGACGAGCCCGGCCAGAATCAAGCCGTAGGACAGCACCCCCGGAGCGGCGAGGGTGGTCGCGCCCGCGATCACCATGCCGGCGATGCCATGGAGGTTGCCGGCCCGCGCCGTGGTCGGCGACGACAGCCCGCGCAACGCCATGACGAAGCAGATGCCCGCGATCAGGTAGGCGACCGCGGAGAGATTCGCTCCCATTCCTGCCCCGCTAACCCTTGCGCCGGAACATCTGCAGCATGCGCTGGGTCACCGCGAACCCGCCGAAGATGTTGACCGCGGCCAGCACCACGGCGACGAAGCCGAGCACCTTGGAGAGCGAGAGATCCGCGGGACCGGCCGCGATCAGGGCGCCGACGATGATCACGCTCGAGATCGCGTTGGTCACCGACATGAGCGGCGTGTGCAGCGCTGGCGTCACGCTCCACACCACGTAGTAGCCGACGAACACGGCGAGCACGAAGATGGTCAGGCGGAAAACCAGCGGATCGACGGTCGCCGCTTCCATGGCCGCAGTCCGGCGTTAGGACGTGAGCAAGGGGTTGACGACCGCACCGTCGCGGGTCAGGAGCGCGCCCTTCACGATCTCGTCGTTCCAGTCGATGGCGAGCGCCGCGCTTTCCGGTGCCAGGATCAGCAGCAGGAAGCTGAGCAGGTTGCGGGCGTAGAGCTGCGAGGCATCGACGCCCGAGCGGCTGGTCAGGTCGGTTTGGCCGAGGATGGTGACACCGTTGCACACGACCGTGTCGCCGGCGCGGGTGAGCGCCGTGTTGCCGCCGGCTTCCGCCGCCAGATCGACGATCACCGCGCCCGACTTCATGGCGTGGATCGTCGCCTCCTGGATCAGCATCGGCGCCGGCTTGCCGGGGATCAGGGCGGAGGTGATGATGATGTCGCTCTTCAGCGCCAGCTCGTGGATCTTCGCGGCCTGGCGCTCCTGGTAGGCGGTACTCGTCTCGCGGGCGTAGCCGCTGGCGGCCTCCATCTCCTCACCCGCGTCGGGCGGCACTTCGACAAAGGCCGCGCCCAGGGACTCGACCTGCTCCTTCGCCGCCCTGCGCACATCGAAGGCCGCAACCACGGCACCCAGGCGCCTGGCGGTCGCGATCGCCTGCAGGCCGGCAACCCCGGCGCCCAGCACCAGGACCCTCGCCGGCGCCACTGTACCGGCGGCGGTCATCATCAGCGGCAGCACTTTCTGCGAGAGTGCCGCCGCCTCGACCACCGCCTTGTACCCGGCCAAATTGCTCTGGGAGGAGAGCGCATCCATGCTCTGCGCCCGGCTGATGCGCGGGATCAGCTCCATGGCGAACGTGATCAGCCCCCGCTCGGCATAGCGGCGTATGTCGTCCCGGTGCTGTAACGGGCTGAGATAGCCGACGAGGAGCGCGCCCGGCTTCATCAGCGCGATCTCGTCGGTGCCCTCGGCCGCCGTCATCGGCCGCTGCACCTTGCACACGATGTCGGCATCGGCATAGGTCGCCGCCGCATCCGTAGCGATCTCGGCACCCGCCGCGCTCAGCATGGCGTCGGTGGTCTTGGAGGCGGCGCCAGCGCCGGCCTCGACCACCACGGTGATGCCGCGGCCGGTCAGCTTCTTGATCATGTCGGGCGACGCCGCAATGCGGCCTTCGCCCGCCCGGATCTCCTTGGGAACTGCCAGCCTCATGATTGGTGCCATCTCAACGGCCGGAACAATGCTCCGCCTTTGCTGCGTTGCCAAGTAAGATTTGTGCGGCGCACCAATTTTCCCCAAGTGCTAAGGCAGCGGCAATTCGCAACTTCCCAGGGCCGCGCTCTGGCGGGCAGCCAACTCGGGCACCGAGAAACCCTGAATCAAGTCCTGGAATTGGCGATGCCAATTTATTTCGGCCTTCAGGCGCAGAAACACCGATCCCAGCCCGATCGCCGCCCGGTCCATGAGCACGAACTCGCGCGGGGGACGCACCCCGCCCAGGCGATGCAACTCGCGGTGCACCTTGGCCGCGACTTCCTGGCCGTAATGGCCGCTGCCCACCTCCTGGATGCGCCGGGCGCGGTCCTCGAGCAGCGGGGTATAGACGAACGCCGCCCACAGGTTGAGGGTGTCGATCACGTCCTTCGACAGCCCGGTGAAGCCCCAGCTTTCGTAGGCGTGCACCGCGAGCGCCGGGTCATGGCGCTCGAGGGCGTGGTAGAGGTCGATCACCCCTTGTACGAACGACGGCTTGAACACGCGGATACAGCCGAAGTCGAGCAGGTTGATGCCCCAGTCGTCGCGCACCGTGTAGTTGCCGAGGTGCGGATCGCCGTGGATCACCCCGTAGAAGTAGAACGGCACGTACCAGGCCCGGAACATGCTCTGGGCCAGGTGGTTGCGCTGGCGCTGGCTCGCGGTCTCGATCGCCGCGACCATGGAGCGGCCCTCGAGCCAGGTCATGGTCAGCAGCCGATCGGTCGAGAGTTCTGGCACATAGTCCGGCACGCTCACGCCCTTTTCGCGCCGCAACATGTGAGTGTAGAGGCGCATGTGCCGGCCCTCGCGCCGGTAGTCGATCTCCTCGCGCAGGCGCTCGGAGATCTCGGCGTGGATGTTGACTGGATCCACCGCCCGGTCGATGCGGTGGAACAGCGCGAACACGAACTTGAGTTGGCGCAGGTCCGCCTCGACGGCCGAGCGCATGTTGGGATACTGGAGCTTGCAGGCGAACGCACGCCCGTCCAGCCCCTCGGCCCGGTGCACCTGGCCGAGGGAGGCGGCGGCGGCGGCTTCGCGCGCGAAGGCGGCGAAGCGCAGTTCCCAGTCGGGCCCGAGCTCGGCCGTCATGCGCCGGCGCACGAACAGCCAGCCCATGGCCGGCGCGTGGGATTGCAACTGCGCCAACTGGTCGACGTACTGCTCGGGCAGCGCGTCGGGGATGGTAGACAGCATCTGGGCGACCTTCATCAGCGGGCCCTTGATGCCGCCGAGCGCCCGGCGCAACTCGGCCGCGTGCTGCTCCCGGTCGATGGTGACGCCCAGGAACCGTTCCGCGCCGAGGCGGGCGGCGAGGGTACCGACCGAGGCCGACACTTGCGCATAGCGCCGCATGCGCCGGCCAAGCGAGTCCTCCTCGCCGCGGGGTCGCTTGGGCCCCTCGGGCATGGGCGCTCAGTGCTCCGCTTCCAGCAGGTCGATGTAGCCGGCGATGATCCCCAGTCCCTCCGACCAGAAGCCCGGATCGGCCGCGCTCAAGCCGAAGGGTGCCAGCAGCTCGCGGTGGGTGCGCGTGCCGCCGGCGCGCAGCATGTCGAGATAGCGCTCGGCGAACCCTTGGGGCGCGCGCTGGTAGACGGCGTAGAGCGAATTCACCAGGCAGTCGCCGAAGGCGTAGGCATAGACGTAGAAGGGCGTGTGCACAAAATGCGGGATGTAGGCCCAGTAGTACCGGTACTCGTCCTCGCAGCGGAGCGCCGGTCCCAGGCTTTCGCTCTGCACGCCGAGCCAGATCTCGCCGATGCGGTCGGCAGCGAGCTCCCCCTGGCGACGCTCGTCGTGCACCCGCCGCTCGAACTCGCAGAAGGCGATCTGGCGCACCACGGTGTTGAGCATGTCCTCGACCTTGGTCGCCAGCATGATCCGCCGCCGTTTGGGGTCGGTCTCGGCGGCGAGCAGCGCCCGGAAGGTGAGCTGTTCGCCGAACACCGAGGCGGTCTCAGCAAGCGTGAGCGGGGTGTCGGCCATCAGCGCCCCTTGGGGGCCGGCCAGAACCTGGTGCACGCCGTGGCCGAGTTCGTGGGCCAGCGTCATCACGTCGCGCACCTTGCCCTGATAGTTCATCAGGATGTAGGGGTGCGCGCTCGGCACGGTCGGATGGGCGAAGGCGCCGGGTGACTTACCGGGGCGGACGGGCGCATCGATCCAGCCCTGGCTGAAGAAGCGCGCGCCGATCTCGGCCATGGGCGGCGAGAACGCGCGATAGGCATCCAGCACCAGGCTCCGCGCCTCCGCCCAGGGGATGGTGCGGTCGCTGTCTTCGGGCAGGGGCGCGTTGCGGTCCCAGTAGTCGAGCCGGTCGACGCCGAACCACCGCGCCTTAAGCCGGTAGTAGCGGTGCGAAAGGCGCGGGAACGATTCCCGGACCGCCGACAGCAGCGCGTCCACCACCTCGTCCTCGACCTGGTTCGCCAGGTTGCGCTCCGAGATCGGGCGCGGGTAGCGGCGCCAGCGATCCTCGATCTCCTTGTCCTTGGCGAGGGTGTTGGTGATCAGGGCGAAGGTGCGGATGTTGTCGCCGAAGACGCGCCCGATCTCCTGCGCCGCCTGCTTGCGTACCGCGCCATCGGACGATGAGAGGAGATGCAGGGCGGCGGCGCTGGTCAGACCTTCGCCGCGCACCTGGAAGCGGAGCGCCGCGACCGTCTCGTCGAAGAGCCGCGTCCACGAACCGCGACCGGTGATCTGCTTCTCGTGCAGCAGCTTCTCGGCCTCGTCGCCCAATTGATGCGGGCGGAAGGCGCGCACTGTCCTGAGCCACGGAGAATAGCGGGCGAGCACTGTGCCCTTGAGCTGCCCTTCCAACACCGAATCCGCGATCCGGTTGATGTCGAGGGTGAAGAAGAGTGTCTTCAGCGACAAAGCGTTGATCGCCTCGCGCACGGTCTGCTGGAAGCGTCCCGCCTCGGGATCGCTCATATTGCCGGCGTAGCGCAGAAAGGCATAGCTGAGCAGGCGCCCGGTCAGATCCTGCATCGCCTCGTACTCGGCGATCGCCGCGGCCAAGGCATCGCCTTCCAGGTCCAGGACTCGACCCGAGTAGCGCGTCTCGAACCGTACCGCCGCGGTGCGCGCGGCCTCCAGGTCGGCCGCGAGCGCGGCTGAGTCGGGCGCGGGATAGAGGTCGCGCAAGCTCCATTCGGGCAGCGCGCCGAGGGCGACCGAAGCGTCGTGGTTCATGCAATCCTCCGCAGCCTTCAGGATTTAGGCGGATGCTGGCGCCTCGCCAAGCGATTGCCCGCTGGCAATGGTGCGCGGGGCCGCCGGCAGCGTATCATGTGGCGGCAGACCGAGGCGGCGTGGGGATTTTCTTGACGACGGCGAACTGGCAGAGCCTGCCGGCGATGTTTTTCGAGCGCGCGGCGGCCGGCGGCGACCAGCCATTCCTGTGGGCCAAGCACGCTGGGACCTACCGGTCCCAGAGCTGGCGCGAGGTGGCGAGCGCCGTGCGCCGCTTGGCGCGCGGCCTGGCCCATCTCGGCGTCCGCCGTGGCGACCGAGTGGTGCTGGTCGCCGAGAACCGGCCCGAGTGGCTGATCGCCGACCTCGCCATCCTGGCCAATGGCGCCGTTACCGTGCCGGCCTACACCACCAACACGTCGCGCGACCATCTCTTCATCATGGAGAACGTGTCGGCGGCCGGGGTGATCGTCTCCACCCCCGCCCTCGCCGAGAACGTGTTGCCAGCGGCGCGCCTCGCGGCGCTGCGTTTCGCCGTGGCGATGGAACCGCCGCGCAAGACCGACGACCTGGTGCTCACGGTGCACGGCTGGGACGCGGTGCTCGCCATGGGCGACGCGGCGCCGGACGAAGGGGACAGGGTGGTCGCCGCAATCCGGCGCGACGACCTCGCCTGCATCATCCACACCTCCGGCACCGGCGGCCAGCCGAAGGGCGTGATGCTGTCGCACCGCGCCATCCTGCACAACACCGCGGGCGCCCAGACCCTGCTGCGCGAGCTCAGCCTGGTGGACGAGGTGTTCCTGTCCTTCCTGCCGCTCAGCCACTCCTATGAGCACACCGCCGGGCAGTTCTTCCCGATCCGCGTCGGCGCGCAGATCTATTATGCCGAGGGCGCGGATGCGATCGCCCGCAACATGCTGGAGGCGCGCCCGACCATCATGACCTGCGTGCCGCGCCTCTACGAGGTTCTGCGCCAGCGCATCCTGGCGACCGTGACGCGCGACGGTGGCCTGAAGGCGCGCCTGTTCCGCGACGCCGAGCGCCTCGGGCGCCAGCGCTACCTGGAGCCCGGCTCGCTCGGGCTGCTCGCACGTCTCTACGACCGCCTGCTCGACCGGCTGGTGCGGGCCAAGGTGAAGGCGCGCTTCGGCGGGCGCATCAAGGCCCTGGTCTCCGGCGGCGCGCCGCTCAATGTCGATGTCGGCCTGTTCTTCGTCGCCCTCGGCCTGCCGGTGCTCCAGGGTTATGGCCAGACCGAGGCAGCGCCGGTGGTCACCTGCAACCCGCCGCGCCGGGCGAAGATCGAGACCGTCGGCCCGCCGTTGGAGGGGGTCGAAGTGCGCATCGCCGCGGACGGGGAAATCCTGGTCCGGGGCGAGTTGCTGATGGACGGCTACTGGGCCGACGGCCCGGCGAGCGACGCTGCCTTGCAGGACGGCTGGCTCCATACCGGCGACATCGGCCGGCTCGACGCCGACGGATACCTGCTGATCACCGACCGCAAGAAGGACATCATCGTCGTCTCGGGCGGCGACAACGTTTCTCCGCAGCGGGTCGAGGGCGTGCTCACGCTCCAGCCCGAGATTGCCCAGGCCATGGTCTTCGGCGATCGCCGCCCGCACCTGGTCGGCCTGGTGGTGCCCGATGCCCAGTTCGTCGAGGCCTATGCGAAACGGGCCGGCGTCGCCGCCGATCTGGCGATCTGCGCCGCCGACAAGAACTTCCTCCAGGCCTTGGCGCCGGCCTTGGGACGCGCCAACCAGAGCCTTTCGGTGCTCGAGCGCGTCAAGCGTTTCGCCGTGGCGACCGCGCCCTTCTCCATCGACAACGGCCTGATGACGCCCACCCTCAAGCTGCGCCGCCACCGCATTCTCGAGCAGTACCGCGCGACGCTGGACGCCCTCTATTGAATCGGGAGCAAGCCATGGACGATCTCAACGCCGACCTCACCCGTTACGCCTTCGCCGATCTCAGGCGGATCGACTGGGAGCGGAGCCCGGCGCCGGGTGTCTGGCGTCGTCGCCTCGACCGGGTGGGCGGGGAAGCGGGGCGCGCCACCAGCCTGGTGCGCTTCGACCCCGGTGCCCGCTTCCTCACTCACCCGCACCCGGGCGGCGAAGAAATCCTGGTGTTGGACGGCACCTTCGAGGACGAGCACGGCGCCTACCCCGCCGGCAGCTATCTGCTGAATCCGGCTGGGTTCGAACATGAATCGTTCTCGACCGCCGGCTGCACGCTGTTCGTGAAGCTGCGGCAATACGCCGGCGCCGACCGCGTCAAGGTCGCACTCGACAGCAACGCGCTCGCGTGGAAGCCGGGCCGCTTCGCCGACACCGAGAACCGCCGCCTCTATACCCGGGACGGAACCGGTGAATTCATGCAGCTGACGCGCATCTCGCCCGGCTGCAATATTCCCCTCCACGACCATCCCGGCGGCGAGGAAGTCCTGCTGCTGGAAGGCGACCTGGAGGACGAGAACGGCCGCTGCGAAGGCATGGCCTGGGTGCGCTACCCGGACGGCAGCCGGCACGCCCCCCGCTCCACGGGCGGCTGTCTGCTTTACGTCAAGTACGGCGGCTTGCGCGAATAACTCAGCCGAGCGGCGTCGGCCCGGCCAGGGCCGCCAGGGTCGGCGCGGGCTCCAGGGCCGCGACCGGCTGGCTGGGGCTGCGCCACGCCAACCGGTCGAAGCTGTGGCAGTGGCCGCACGCCGCCGACCATGCCGCGGCCAGGGCGCCGCAGTGCCCGCACACCCACGCGGGATCGGCGGCGGCGCCCGCCGCCTGCATCAGCCGCTCGCGCGCCGCCTGACCGTTGCCGTGCTCCCGCTCCTCGACCTCCGCCAGGAGGCGGAAGACGCGGGCCGTCGGCGCCATCGCCATGGCCTTCTCCAGATGTGTGCGGGCGACACCGAACAGGCCCGCGGCGAGGGCGAAGTGGGCCAGGGCGACCTCGCCCTCGACATGACCGGGATGGGTGGCGGCCAGGCGCGTGATGCGCTTGACTCGGGCCAGAGCATCCAAGCCGGGATCGAGGGCGACATAGGCGGCGACCAGATCGGGATGGGGTGCCGCCGCGAAGGCGCGCTCCACCAGCTTGGTAGCGGCCCTGGCCTTGCCGGCAGCGGCCAGCCAGCCGGCCGCGAGGGCGACCGCCGGTGCCAGATCAAGGGCCAGGGTGGCCGCCATCTCGGCCAGCCGGCCGGCGCCCTCGGCATCGCCGGCCACGGCCGCCAGGCGCGCGCGCTCGGCCAGGATCACCGCCCGCCGGCGCTGGCCGTCCGGCGCCGCAATCCGCCGGTCCTGGATCTGGCGCTCGATCGTCCGCTGCGCATCTTCCCAGCGTCCCAATCGGGTCTCGAGGTCGAGCACCGTCGTCTGCACCCATGTGGCGTCCGCCCGCAGTGCCTCGGCCCGGCGGGCATAGTCGAGCGCGGCCTCCGCATCGCCGCTCCGGCTCGCTTGCACCAGTAGCCCGCGCAAGCCCAGGAACTCGGTCTCCGGGCGCTCCAGCATGCGCGTGAACCAGCGCTCCGCCTCCGCCTCGTCGCCCGCGATCTGGGCCGCTTGGGCCGAGAGCAGCAGCGCGAGCGGCGGCTCACCGAGCAGGCCGTCGGCGCGCCCTGCCTGGCGTCGGGCCTCGCGCGGGTCACCCGCGGCGACCGCCACCAGCCCGCGGGTCAGCGCCTCGTAGCCGCGCGCGCGGCGCGACGCGGCGCGCCAGGCGGCGATCTCGCGCGGTGCGCGCCGGGTGAAGCGCCAGACGCGGTAGGCGCCGATCGCCAGCAGGGCGAGCCCCGCCGCACCCACGGCCGCGACCAGAAGTGGCGCCATCACCTCGTAGTTGCCGAAGCGGACCATGACCTGCCCCGGCCGGTCCGCGAGCCAGGCGACCAGGGTCGCGACGGCAATCAGCACCGACAGTGTGACGACGGCACGGATCACCGCCCGGCCCGTCCGGCGTCGATCACCAGGGTGATGGCCCGTGCCTCGACCGCAGCGAGGGCGGCCTCCGCGCCCTGTCGCGCCCGCGCGTCGCCGAGCCAGGCGGCGGCCACGGGGCGCGCCGGATCTGGCAGGCGCTCGATTGCCGCGATCGCCGCGCCGACATTGCCGTGGGCAAGTGCCTGCTCGGCCCGCACCACCAGGCTCTCGGTGTCGTCCCCCTCGGCCGGGGCATCCAGCCGGCGGATGGTAATGACGCTGGCCAGCCGTTGCAGGGTCTGGCCGGCCCAGCCCTCGGCCGGCGGTGCGGCGGCCTTCAAGATCGCCGGCGCCGTCTGCTGCAATCGCTCGCGCAGGGCTACCAGCGTCGGCACACCGGCCGCGCCTTGGGCGGTCAGGATTTTGAGCGCCGGCGTCAGTTCAGCATCGTCGCCAACCGCCGCTTGGAGGGACTTGAGGGCTTCGCCATAGGCCGCGCCGGTGACCAGGCGCGGCCGCAGCCCGGCGAGGGCCGCCAGCAGCCCCGCACCCCGGGCGCGGGCCGCGGGATCGCCGAACGGGACGGGCCGCGCCTCCAACGCCTCGATCCGCGCGGCGAGCGCGGGCAAGGCGGCCGCGACCGACTCCAGAGCGCCGACGCGCGCCGCCAACCGCTCGATCCCCGCAGCACTCGGCCCCGCGCTCGCGCTCGCCGCCTCGATCGCGGCGAGGCGCGCCTCGAGCGCCGCCGGAACCGTGCCAGCCGACCGCTCGGAACCCGCCAGCCGCTGTTCCACCTCAGCGACGCGGGCGGCGAGTGCGGCCGCCGCTGCCGTCGCCCTGGCCGCCGCCTCGGCAGCCTCGCCGGCGAGCGCTTGTGCCTTGGCGTCGCCGGCCGCGGGGCGTGGGGCATCGCGCAATTGCCGCAGATCACGCTCGGTCGACTCCATCCGCGCCGTCAGCATGCCAATCTGCAAGGCGCTCAGAGTGGCACGGGGGTCTACCGCTGCGACCCCGATCAAGGTCGCGACCCTGCCGCCGGCGTCACCCAGGAATCCCGGCAGCCGGTCGCGCAAACTCACCAGAGCCAGGCTCAACAGCGCGACGGCCCCGACCGCGAGGGCGATGCGGACTCCCCATGGCACAGCGCGCGACGCCGGCGGAGCCGATGCCGCCACCCGCTCCGGCGGTGGCGTGGCCGTGCCCTCGCGCTCGCTCGCCGGTTCGCCGCCAGACCGATCCACGGGAGTTCCCTTCATTCCACCGGCATCCGATCGAGCAGGTCCAGCAGCGCCGGCTGCTCCGGACCGTCGGCCACCAGGACCCGCCGCCACGGCAGATCGCGCGCCTCGGCGGCGACTGCCGAACTGAGGCAGAGGGCGTTCACCCGGCTCAGGATGGCGGCGATTCCCGCCCGCCCGATCAGGCTAACAAACGTGCGCGCGCTGCGGGGAGAGAAAAGGAGCACGGCATCGATCCGCCCCGCCGCAAGCCACTCGGGCACCGCCGCCGGCAGCACGGTCACCGCCACGGCGTCGTAGAGCACCGCGCGCCGCACTGTGAAGCCGGCGGCGCCGAGATCACCCGCCAGGTCGCCGGCCTGCGCGCTGCCGGCCGCGTGCAACAGCGCACCCGCCGCGGGGTCGAGGGTCGCTCGCACCAACGCCGCGAGCCCGCCCACGTCGCCGCCCGCGGTGAACACCCGCAAGAAGCCGTGCGCGCGCGCCACCGTCGCCGTCGCCGGCCCGACGGCGAAGAGCGCCAGGTCGCGCCGCTCCGTGGCGGCGGCGAGCGCCCGCACGCCGTTCGCGCTGGTGGCGAGGAGGGCCTGCACGCCACCGAGGTCCAACCGCACCCCCGGCCGCGGCCGGATCTCGAGCAGCGGGGCGTTCAGCACGCCGTGGCCGCGTGCGGTGAGCGCCGCGGCCAGTGCCGCCGCCTCTTCGCTCGGCCGGGTGACGAGGACCGTGGCCATCGGTGAAGACTAG
>SHWA01000073.1 GCA_009693995.1 Alphaproteobacteria bacterium
GCGCCGGCCTCGACGTCCCAAACCACACGCTCCCGTAAATCCTCGGAATAGGGTCGCACCATGCATGCCGGCCTCCATCCCCAGCCAGCAGCTTGAATCACATTTCAAACCCTTCGGGAATCCCCTACGATTCCATCAATCCGGGAAGTACTCTAGCTGAGATTGGGCTCGCCGCCGCGGCGCCTGAGCAGGAACTCGCGCCCCACCTTCACCTGCGGCTTGCCGTCATAGGCGACGACGTCGGCGGTGGCGTAGGTCTCCGACCAGCGCTCGGGCAGGAACGAGCCGGTGCCGACCACGTCGATGGGGGCGCGCACGCTGCCCATCACCTTGCATTTCTGCAAGTTGAACCCCGAGGAGGCAACGATCCGCACCTTGGTGAAGCCGGCGCGGTCGAGGGATTCGCGCAAGTGGAAGATCGCGGCCGCGCTGACACCGGTGCCGACCAGCCAGCGCAGATCCTGTTCGGAGCGGTACTGGCGGACGGCCTTCGGCACGTACCGCTCGAGCACGTCGTAGGAGCGCGCGGTATCCAGCCCCTCGACGAAGCGCCCGCCATGGGTGTCGAGGCGGACCGAGATCTGGCCCGACTGGGCGAGATCGGGAAAGCGCCGGCAGACGGCGAGGGCGTCCGTGATTTCCTGGCCGAAATAGTCGATCAGCACAGTAAGCGGCTCGTCGGGAAAGGTCTCGCGGTACATCTCGGCCGCGCGCAGCGTCGATCCGGCATAGCCGATGAGCGCGTGCGGCATTGTGCCGAGCCCGCCCTGATTGCCGAAGAAATGCGCGGTGGCGTCGGTGGCGTTGCCGACGAAGCCGGTGGCGCCGGCCTCGCGCCGGACGGCGGCGGAGCCGACCGAGGCGGCATAGGCCATCATCTCCGCCATGCCGATGCCGGCACAGTGCCGCGCGTCCATGGCGAGGAAGCTGGCATAGGGCAGTTCGGCGGCGATCGCATAGGCGTTGTAGGCGGCGACGCAGGCGGCGCCGAGCTTCTGCAGATAGATGGTCTCGAGATCGACCAAATGCTGGAGCGACCCCGAGAGAAACAGCAGCGGCTCGCCGGCGCCGGCCCACTCGCCTTCTTGGTACAGCGGCTCGATGTCGAAGCGCACCTTGCGTTCGGCGGCCACCCGCTCCAGCCAGTCGATCATCAGGCGCGGGGCGAAGCAGACCGGGCGGCGCATGAAGATCGCGTAGGTGACCCGCACGTCGCCGAAGCGCTGCACGGTCGCCTTGGTGCGCAGGAAATACTTGTCGGTCCAGCGGTCGATGTCGGCGCCGAACGGGCCACCCTCGCCGAGCGCCGAAGCATCCGGCGCCTTGCCGTTGCCGCGCGGCTTCGCCTTAGGACGCGGCCGCGACATTGGCCTTGGCCACGCTCCGCCCTGCCTTCAGCAGCTCGGCGATCAGGAACGCCATCTCCAGGCTCTGCGACGCGTTCATCCGCGGATCGCAATGGGTGTGATAGCGATCGGCGAGCAGCTCATCGGTGATCGCCTGGGCGCCGCCGGTGCACTCGGTCACGTCCTGGCCGGTCATCTCGAAGTGGACGCCGCCCGGGAACGTGCCTTCGGCCTGGTGCACGGCGAAATAGCGGCGCACCTCCTGCAAGATGCGCTCGAAGGGCCGGGTCTTGAAGCCGGTCGAGGACTTGATGGTGTTGCCGTGCATCGGGTCGCAGCTCCACACCACCCGGAAGCCCTCGCGCTTCACGGCGCGGATCAGCGGCGCCAGGTTGCTGTCGACCTTGTCCGACCCCATGCGCGCGATCAGCACCAGCCGCCCGGCCTCGTTCCTGGGGTTGAGGATGGCGATCAGGCGGCAGAGATCGTCCGGCGCCAAGGTCGGGCCGCACTTCATGCCGACCGGGTTCAAAATGCCGCGCAGGTACTCGACATGAGCGCCGTCCGGCTGCCGCGTGCGGTCGCCGACCCAGAGCATGTGGGCGGAGCAGCCGTACCAGTCGCCGGTGAGCGAGTCGATCCGGGTGAGTGCCTGCTCGTAGGGCAGGAAGAGGGCCTCGTGGGAGGTGAAGAAGTCGGTCTCGCGGATCTGCGGCGCGGTCTCGGCGGTGAGGCCGCAGGCCTCCATGAAGCCGAGCGCTTCGGTCAGGCGGTCGGCGAGCTCCTGGTAGCGCGCGCCCTGGGCGCTCCGTGCCACGAAGCCGAGGGTCCAGCCGTGCACCCGGTGCAGATCGGCGAAGCCGCCCTGGGCGAAGGCGCGCAACAGGTTCAGGGTCGCCGCCGACTGGGAGTAGGCCTGCACCAGCCGCGCGGGATCGGGCGCGCGGGAAGCAGGGGTGAACTCCATGCCGTTGATCATGTCGCCGCGGTAGGCCGGGAGCGTGACCCCGTCGATGGTCTCGGCATCGGCGGAGCGCGGCTTGGCGAACTGGCCG
The DNA here is from genome assembly GCA_009693995.1 of Alphaproteobacteria bacterium. Taxonomy (GTDB): domain Bacteria; phylum Pseudomonadota; class Alphaproteobacteria; order SHWA01; family SHWA01; genus SHWA01. The sequence continues at coordinate 2,402 of SHWA01000073.1, forward strand.
GCAAGGCGGCCGACCTTGACGATCGGGCAGGCGGCCGCGAAGGTGAGCACCACCGCCATCTGCAACAGCACCCGGAAGGTGTCGCGGATGTTGTTGGCGTTGAACTCGGCGAAGCTCTCGGCGCAATCACCGCCCTGGAGCAGGAAGGCCTTGCCCTCGGACACGGCCGCGAGCGACTGCCTCAGCCGCCGCGCCTCGCCGGCGAAGACGAGCGGCGGATAGCCTTGCAGGGTCTTCGTGGCGGCGGCGAGGGCCGCCGCGTCCGGGTAGACCGGCTGCTGCTTGATGGGAAGGGCCCGCCACGTATCGGGCGCCCACGTCGCGCTCACGGGAGTCCTCTTTCTCTCGGCTCCGGGGGCACGGTGATACGCCGAATCGGCCGCAAACGCCAGTGCCGAGCCGGAATCCGCCCGCCCCCCGCCTACTCCGCGGCCTTGGCGAGCGGCGCCTTGACGGGCTCGCGCATGGTCACGAACTCCTCCGCCGCGGTCGGGTGGATGGCCATTGTGGCGTCGAACTGCGCCTTGGTGGCCCGGCATTTGATGGCGACGCCGAAGCCCTGGATGATCTCGGCCGCGTCCGCCCCCACCATATGGCACCCCAAGACGCGGTCGCTGCGCCGGTCCACCACCAGCTTCATCAAGGTCCGCTCCTTGCGCGGCGAGATCGACTGCTTCAGCGGCGTGAAAGTCGCCTGGTAGACATCGACCACGGCGTGGGTTGCCCGTGCCGCGGCCTCGGTCAGGCCGACGGTGCCGATGGGCGGCTGGCTGAACACCGCGGTCGGGATGTCGCGGTGATCGACGGGGCGCGGGTTGTCGTTGAACAGCGTCTCCGCGAGCGCGCGCCCCTCGTGGATCGCGACCGGAGTCAGGTTGACCCGGTCGGTGCAGTCGCCGACGGCGAAGATGGTGGCGACCGAACTCCGTGACCAGTGATCGACCATGACCTGGCCCTTGTCGCCTAATCTGACCCCGGCTTCGGCGAGGCCGAGCCCGGAAGTGTTTGGAATGCGGCCCGTGGCGTAGAGCACGACACCGGCGGCGATGGCGCCGCCGCCGGTCTCGACCACCAGCGAACCGTCGCCTTCGCGGCGGATGGCGCGGACCTGGGTGTTGGTGCGGATATCGACGCCCTTCCTGGTCATCTCCTCGGTCAGGTGGCGGCGCACGTCGTCGTCGAAGCCGCGCAGGACCATGGCGCCGCGGTAGAGGAGGGTGGTCGTGGCGCCGAGGCCGTTGAAGATGCCCGCGAACTCGACCGCGATGTAGCCGCCGCCGACCACGACGATGCGCCCGGGCAGGCGCGGGAGGTCGAAGATCTGGTCGGAGACGAGCGCGTGCTCGATCCCCGGGATCGCGGGCTTCTGCGGCCGCCCGCCCGTGGCTACCAAGATGTGCTTCGCACTCAGCCGCCGGCCGCCGACGACGACGGTCCGCGGGTCCGCGATGTGGCCGCGGCCGCGCACGATCTCGACGCCTGAGCCTTCCAAGAGCCGCTGATAGATCCCGTTCAGGCGCGTGAGCTCGGTTTCCTTGTTGGCGACCAGGGTCGCCCAATCGAAACCGACCTCACCGACGCTGAAGCCATAGCCGGCAGCGTCCGCCACCTCGTCGCGGAAGTGTGCGGCGTATGAGTAGAGCTTCTTCGGGATGCAGCCGCGGTTGACGCAGGTGCCGCCCAGGCGATCGTCTTCCACGATCGCCACCTTGGCGCCGTAGCCGCCGGCGCGCCGGGCGGAGGCGACGCCGCCCGACCCGCCGCCGATCACGACGAAGTCGAAGTCAGGCACTGTCGCCTCCTGCCCCTTTCCTCACGCGCCGCCGCGCGGCCTCACTTGTTTAGGCCGCCCATGCACAGATACTTAACCTCGACGTACTCTTCGATGCCGTAGTGCGAGCCCTCGCGGCCGATGCCCGATTCCTTGACCCCGCCGAAGGGGGCGTTCTCGACCGAGATGATGCCCTCGTTCACGCCGACGATGCCGTATTCGAGGGCCTCCGCGACCCGCCAGCAGCGGCCGATGTCACGGCTGTAGAAATAGGCGGCGAGGCCGAACTCGGTATCGTTGGCGAGCTGGATCGCCTCGGCCTCGGTCTTGAAGCGGAACAGCGGCGCCACGGGGCCGAAGGTCTCCTCGCGCGCCACCTTCATCTGGGTGTTGACGTTGACCAGGACCGTCGGCTCGAAGAATTGTCCGCCGAGGGCGTGGCGGCGGCCGCCTGCGATCACCTTGGCGCCCTTGGAGACGGCGTCCTTGATGTGGTCCTCGACCTTCTCCACCGCCGCCATGTCGATCAGCGGCCCCTGCTGCGTCGGCCCCTTGAGGCCGTCGCCGACTACCAATTCCTTGGCCTTGGCGGCGAGCTTGCTGGCAAAGGAATCGTAGACGCCGTCCTGCACCAGGAAGCGGTTGGCGCAGACGCAGGTCTGGCCGGTGTTGCGGTACTTGGACGCCATGGCGCCGGTGAGGGCCGCGTCCAGGTCGGCGTCGTCGAAGACGATGAAGGGCGCGTTGCCGCCGAGCTCCATCGAGGCCTTCTTCACGGTGCCGGCGCACTTGGCCAGGATCAGCTTGCCGACCTCGGTCGAGCCGGTGAAGGTCACCTTGCGCACCACCGGGTTGGTGCAGAGCTCGTCGCCGACCTCGCCGGAGGGGCCGGTGACGACGTTGAAGACACCCTTCGGCATGCCGGCCCGCTCCGCCAGCTCGGCCAGGGCGAGCGCCGAAAAGGGCGTGGAGGTGGCCGGGCGCGACACCACCGTGCAGCCCGCCGCCAGCGCCGGCCCCACTTTCCGGGTCAGCATGGCCGAGGGGAAGTTCCAGGGCGTGATGGTCGCGACCACGCCGATCGGCTCCTTGATCACCACGATGCGGCGGTCGGGAAAATTGGTCGGTATGGTGTCGCCGTAGATGCGCTTGCCCTCCTCGGCGAACCACTCGATGAAGGCGGCGGCGTAGGCCACCTCGCCCTTCGCCTCGGCGATCGGCTTGCCCTGCTCGGCGGTCATCAGCACGGCGAGATCCTCCTGGTTGGCGAGCAGGAGGTCGTTCCACTTGCGCAGGATCGCGGCGCGTTCCTTGGCGGTCTTGGCGCGCCAAGCCGGCCAGGCCCGGTTGGCGGCCTCGATCGCGCGGCGGGTCTCGGTGCGGCCGAGCTTCGGCACCGTGCCGAGCATGGCGCCATTGGCCGGGTTGGTCACCGGGATGGTGCCGCCGCCGTCGGCGTCCACCCAGGCGCCGTCGATGTAGCACTTCTGCCGAAACAGCGAGCGGTCCTTGATGTTCACGTGAAACAAGGCCTTGTCCTGGGCGGTCATGGTCGCACCCCTTCCCTGATGGCGTGTCTGGTGGGGCCGGCGCGTGGCGCCGGCCGGGCATTTCCTCGGTGGATATTATAGCGGTCGGGCGGGGACGGGGGGAACCCGCGCGGGCTCCGTAGGGTCCTAATTTGAACCTCGGGGCTGCTTTGCTGCGACCTTGGCCAATGCTTCGATCAGCTCAAAGAACTTGCCGCCCAGCCAGAAGGACGAGACAGCGACGGTTACGGTGAAGGCCGTCGTTGCCACGATCATGATGCGCTCCAATCATGTAACTTTGCGGTCCAGCTTTTCGACATTCCGCACCAGGGCCTCGACCGATGTCGTCAACTTTCCGATTTCGACCATTACAAATCGAATGTCGGATGTCTGGTAAAGTTCGCGTGGTGGCGGCACGCTTGGATACTCTTGTGGAGTCCCAATTGCTCCGCCGGGCGGCTCTTCACGGCGGCCATTAACCATGCGCGACCGTCTCCCATTTTGTCTTGATCCATGACCAGACGTTGGTCGGCGCTCAGCCGTAATAATCCTCGACCTTGACTATGACCGCGCTACCCCGGCTGCCGGCCGTGACCTCCAACTTGTCCGATAATTCCCTGGCCGCCATGTCGCCGGCCACAAGCCAAGCGTCGTCACTCAGCTTCAAGAATGTTTCAGGAAAATGCTGCTCGATCGACTTCGGCAGCGCCGTTGGGTCGGGGTGAGGCTGGCGTATGATGGCGAAAACGGCCACTGATATCCTCCGACGGAGCGAACTTTGATGATATTCACTATTCGACGACGCCCGTAAAGAGCTGCTCAGCAGGACTCGCTGCGCCCCTATTCCACTGTCACGGACTTGGCCAAATTGCGCGGCTGGTCGACGTCGGTGCCCTTGGCGACCGCCACGTGATAGGCGAGGAGCTGCACCGGAATGGCATAGAGGATGGGCGCGACGAAGGGGTCGACGGTCGGCAACTCGATCGAGGCCGCCGCCCGGCTGCCGAGCGCCGCGATCCCCTTCTTGTCGCTGAAAAAGACCACTTTCGCGCCGCGCGCCAGCACTTCCTGCATGTTGGATGCGGTCTTGTCGAACAGTTCGTCGGACGGGGCGATCACGATCACCGGCGTGTTCTCGTCCACCAGGGCGATGGGGCCGTGCTTGAGTTCGCCGGCGGCGTAGCCTTCGGCGTGGATGTAGGAGATTTCCTTGAGCTTGAGTGCCCCCTCGAGCGCGATCGGGTAGCCCGGGCCGCGGCCGATATAGAGCACGTCACGGGCGGTCGCCAATTCCTGCGCCAGGCGTTGCAGCCGGTCGTCATGGTGGAGGACGTCGGCGGCGCGCGCCGGCACCTCGGCCAGGGCGTGGCTGAGGCGGGCCTCCTCCGCCTGGGTGATGGCGCCGCGGGCGCGGGCGCTGGCGATGGCGAGGCAGGCGAGCACCACCAGCTGGGTCACGAACGCCTTGGTCGAGGCGACGCCGATCTCGGGCCCGGCATGGGTGCGCAGCACCACGTCGGCTTCGCGCGCAATCGAGCTTTCCGGCACGTTGACGATGGCGACGATGTGCTGCTTCTGCTGCCGCCCGTAGCGCAACGCCGCCAACGTGTCGGCGGTCTCGCCCGACTGCGAGATCACGATCATCACCCCGCCTTGCGGCAAAGTCGCGCCGCGGTAGCGGAACTCGGAGGCGATGTCGATCTCGACCGGCAGGCGGGCGATCTTCTCGAACCAGTATTTGGCGACCATGCCGGCGTAATAGGACGTGCCGCAGGCGATGATGGTGAGGCGCGGAATTGTGGCGAAGTCGAAGGGCAGCGCCGGCAGCCAGATCTGCCGCTCGACCGGATGGTAGAAGGAGTTGAGGGTGTCGCCGATCACCGCCGGCTGCTCGTAGATTTCCTTGAGCATGAAGTGGCGATAATTGCCCTTGCCGATGGCGGCGCCGGTCAAGGCCGTGATCTTCACCTCGCGCTCGACCGGGCGGCCACGCTCGTCATAGACCCGGGCGCCGGTGCGGGTGATCTCGCACCAGTCGCCTTCGTCCAGGTAGCAGATGCGCTTGGTGAGCGGGGCGAGCGCCATGGCGTCCGAGCCCAGGAACATCTCGCCGTCGCCGAAGCCGATGGCGAGCGGGCTGCCGCGGCGGGCGCCGATCATCAGGTCGTTCTCGCCGGAGAACAGGATGGCGAGGGCGAACGCCCCCTCGAGCCGGGCAAGGGCCGCCCCCGTAGCCTCGCGCGGTGCCATGCCGGCCCGCAAATTGACGGTGATCAGGTGGGCGACCACTTCCGTGTCGGTATCGGTCTCGAACACGCAGCCCTCGGCCTCGAGCTCGGCGCGCAGCGGCTGGAAGTTCTCGATGATCCCGTTGTGCACCACGGCGACCCGCTCGGTCGCGTGTGGGTGGGCGTTGCGCTCCGTCGGGCTGCCGTGGGTGGCCCAGCGGGTGTGGCCGATGCCGGTTGTGCCCGAGAGCGGATTGCGCTCCAGGTCGTTGCTCAAATTGATCAGCTTGCCCTCGGCGCGGCGGCGCTGGATGTGGCCGTTCACCAGGGTGGCGACGCCGGCTGAATCGTAGCCGCGATATTCGAGCCGCCGCAGGCTGTCGATCAGCAGCGGTGCCACCTCGCGGGTGCCGAGGACGCCGACAATGCCACACATGGGTTGTGGTTCCCTTTCGCTCTCTGCCTAGCCTTGTTTCGTCTTGCGCGCCTTGCGGGCGGCCTTCTCCGCCGCCTTGCGGGCGCGGAACGCCGCTGCCCAGCCGGGCTTCTCGGCCTGGGTGCCGCGCGCGACGGCGAGGGAGTCCGGCGCCACGTCCTCGGTGACCACGCTGCCGGCGGCGACGAAGGCACCGGCGCCGATCTTCACCGGCGCGATGAGTGAGCTGTTGGAGCCGATGAAGGCGCCGGCGCCGATCTCGGTGCGCGCCTTGTCGAACCCGTCATAGTTGCAGGTGATGGTGCCGGCGCCGACATTGGCCCCGGCGCCGACGCTGGCATCGCCGACATAGGACAGGTGGTTGACCTTGGCACCCGCCGCGATCGCCGCGTTCTTGGTTTCGACGAAGTTGCCGATGCGCGCGCCCTCGGCGACCACGGTGCCGGGGCGCAGCCGCGCGAAGGGGCCGATCACGGCGCCGCTGGCCACGCTCACCCCCTCCAGATGGCAGAAGGGGCGGACCTGCGCGCCATCGGCAATGGTGACTCCGGGGCCGAACACGACGTTCTGGCCGATCTCGACATCGCGCCCGAGCCGGGTGTCGTGGCTGAAATAGACGCTGTCCGGATCGAGCAGGGTGGCCCCATCCCGCATGGCGGCGGCCCGCAGGCGGGCCTGGAGGAAGCCCTCGGCCTGGGCGAGTTCGACGCGGCTGTTGATGCCGATCAGCTCGTCGGCGCTGGTGCCCTCCACGGCGCGGCAGACCAGCCCGGCCGCCCGGGCCGCCTGGATGATGTCGGTCAGGTACAGTTCGCCCTTGGCATTGTCGGGCTGTAGCTGTGCGAGCAGCGCCCACAGGCGCCGCCCGTCGATCGCCATCAAGCCGGCGTTGCAGAGGCCGATCTGGCGCTCGGCCGGACTCGCATCCAGCTCCTCGACGATGCGCTCCAGCATGCCGTCGGCACCGGTCAGCAGACGGCCATACCCGGTCGGGTCCACAGGGCGCATGCCGAGCACGGCGACCGCCACTTCGGGCGCGGCGCGGCGGGCGGCGATCAGGCGTGCCAGCGACTCGCGGCCAACCAGAGGCACGTCGCCGAGGAGCACCAGCACGTCGTCGGCGCCGGCGGCCACCGCCCGGGCCGTGGCGACGGCATGGCCGGTGCCGCGGCGCTCCTGCTGCACCACGGTCGTGACCGGGATCGGCGCCCGCGTCAGCGCTACCGCCAGGTCCGGCATGTCGGGCCCGGTGACCACCACCACCCGGTCCGGGTCCAGGCTGGCCACGGTCGCCAGCAGATGGCTGATCATCGGCCGCCCGGCGAGCGGGTGCATCACCTTCGGCCGCGTCGACTTCATGCGCGTGCCGAGGCCCGCGGCCAGGATCACGACGGCCAAAACCTGCTTGGTCATCCTGCGCGTTGTCCCTGCATAATGCGCTCGCCGCGCCTCTTGGTCGCGCGGCCCGCCCCCGGCATCAACGATAGCGTCCGAGGCATTGCTTGATTATGACCGAACGGCTTTCCGGACAATCCCGCGGGGCACTGATTTTCGACCTCGACGGAACCCTGGTGGATACCGCCCCCGACCTATTGGCGGCGCTGAATGGCGTCCTGGCCGAGCGGCGCCGCGCCGCACTTCCGGACAGCATGGTCCGCCACCTGGTCGGCGACGGCGCCGCCGCCCTGGTGCGCCGTGGCATGGCGGCGACCGGCGCGGAAGTCGCCGAGGCCGACCTCGCCCCCCTGGTCGAGCGCTTCATCGCCCTCTACCGCAAGGATATCGCCACCCGAAGCCGACCCTTTCCAGGCGTGGTCGACACGCTGGCGACGCTCTCGGGGCGAGGATACCGGTTCGCGGTCTGTACCAACAAGCGCCACGATCTGACGCTCGAGCTCCTGGACGCCCTCGGCCTGCGCAGTCTGTTCCCGGTGGTCATCGGCGGCGACAGCCTGCCGACCCGCAAGCCCGACCCCGGCATGGTGATCGCCTCCCTCGCCGCCCTGGACGCAACCCCGGCCGGTGCCGTCATGGTCGGCGATTCCCTGAACGACGTGCGGGCGGCCCAGGCCGCGAAGGTGCCGGTGATCGCGGTCGCCTATGGCTATGCCCAGGTCGCCGACCTCGGCGCCGATGCGGTGATCGAGCAGTTCGACCATCTGCCAGCGGCGCTGGCCCGCCTTTCTTGACTCGGTTCTGGGCGCCGACTGATATGGCCGACCGTAGAGTCCTGCCCCAGAAATTCGTTTGCAAACTTCTGGGATGAGCAGGCCACTAGATGCAAATGCATAGTGGTCCGCTCACCGCGAAATTCGTGATACGAATTTCGGGGACGGGACATTAGGGGCGGTTAGCTCAGTTGGTAGAGCACTGTGTTCACATCGCAGGGGTCGCTGGTTCGAGCCCAGCACCGCCCACCAGACTTCGCTCGCGAAGCGGCGAAGGCTGCCGCGCTTAGGAAACCCGCATGACGCGCTACGGCATCGGCGCCATCAGCCTCGGCAGCATCGGCCTGCGCATGCTGCGGAGCATGTCCCTGCACCGGCGGTTCCACGTGGTCTCGGCCTGGGATCCGAGCGACGCGGCCGTGGGGCGGGCGCACGCCGCCTTCCCCGGGGTCGAGATCGCCGACTCCGCCGACCGGGTGATCACCGACGCGCGGGTGGACGCGGTCTACATCGCGTCGCCGCCGGCCCACCACCGCGCCTATGCCGATCGCGCCATCGTCGCCCGCCGGCCGATCCTCTGCGAGAAGCCGCTCGGGATCGACCTGGCGGCGAGCCGGGCCCTGGTCGATCATGTGGAGCGGGCCGGGGTACCGAATGCGGTCAACTTCATCTTCGCTGCCGCGCAGGGTGCCGACCACATCGTTGCCGCGCGGGCGCGCGGTGAACTCGGCGAGATCCAGGCGATCGACGTGCGCCTGCATCTGCCGGCCTGGGCGGCGCGCCGTCTGGCGGAGGCGCCCTGGCTGGGGGAGCGCGAACAGGGTGGTTTCGTGCGCGAGGTGCTGAGCCATTTCTTCTATCTGGTCGAGCGTCTCCTCGGGCCGGCGCGGATCGAGGCCGGAGAGGTGCGCTATCCCGCTGAGCCAGGTCGGGCCGAACGCCAAGCCACGGCCCTGCTGGTGGCGGGGGGCGTGCCGGTCACGATCAACGGCACCCTCGAGGGCCCGGGGCCGGAGGTGAATGAATGCCTGGTGCGGGGCACCAGGGGGGCGGTGCGCCTGCGCGATCTCTGGCATTACGACCTGGCCGACGGCACTGAGTGGGTCGCCGCCGTGCCGGCCAGTGTCGCGGCCGAGGAGGACGCCCGGCAGCGCCAGCTCGACGCATTTGCCGCCATGCTCGACGGCGGCCGGCCGCACCCGGCGGATTTCCGCGCCGCCCTGTCGGTGCAGACGCTGATCGAGGCTCTGCTCGCGCGCGGCCGTCGAGGGCCTCCGGCCTGAGGGCCGGCCCGGCGCGTCAGACCTTTTCGTTCAAGAGGTCGGCCAGATGCTTGTCGATCGCTTTGCGGTCGGCCTCGGTCAGGCACAGCATGGCGAAATGCGCCCAGAGCGTGTCGATGACCTTGAACTCCGACTTGCGGATCAGCTTCTGGTCGGCCTTCTGGTCGGCGACGGGGAAGAACATGTCGTTGGCGAAGGCGATCACATAGGTCTTGGCTTTGATGCGCCCGAGCGCCGCCTTGAGGTCACCGCCGGTGTGCAGGCTCACGTCGCTGTCGTGCCACTTGCGCATCATGCACATCAGGTTGTTCGGATCCATCGGCAGGAACCAGTTCTGCCAGAACCCGGCCAGGAAATCCTCGAGCGACGAGAAGCCGAGGGCGCGCCATGATTGTTCCGTATAGAGCTGCTGGCACGCGCCCATCAGCGCGAACAGATTCGCATGTCGCCGCAGGCCCCGGTGCACCGCGTGCGGCTCGCGGTAGAAGCCGCCGGCGAACGCGGAGTCGGTGGTGAGGGCCTCGATCAGGGTCTTGAGGAAGACCTTGCAGTGGTCGGACGTCTTCGCCGTGCCGGCGAAGGGCGCCGCGCGCATCACCATGTCGGGGAAGCGGATCGCCCATTCGTAGGTCTGCTGGGCGCCCATCGACCAGCCGAGGACGAGCTGCAGCTCCTTGATGCCGAACTTCTGCGTCAGGAGGCGGTGCTGCGCCACCACGTCGTCGCCGATCATCACCTGGGGAAATGCCGCCTGGTTGAAAGGCGCGCCCGTGTTGCTGGGCGAGGTCGAGATACCGTTGCCGAGTTGCCCCGGCAGGATGATGAAGTACTTGGCGGGATCCAGCGTCCGCCCCTTGCCGACGAACATCTCCATGTGCATGGGCGAGCCGGAATACATGTGCGGGAACAGGATCGCGTTGCTCTTGCGCGCGTTCAGTGTGCCGTGGGTCTTGTAGGCCAGCTTCGCGCCGCGCAGAGTCCCACCCTTGATCAGCGGAAAGTTGCCGAGATCGAAATAGTGGTGCTTGCCATGGATCGCCTCGCCGTAGAACTCGTTGGTACCCATCGTCAGGCTCCCTTTTGCGTTTGCCCCGGTTCATCCGCCACCCTGGCGGCGCCATGCTAGGGGATCGGCGCGCCCCGTCCTAGGGGCGGCCGGTGCTAAAGAACGGCTGCCAGTCCTGGTCCTGGCCAGAAGGCAGGGGCTTATCCGGCGCCAGCACCCAGGCGGCCACGTCGGCCCGGACCCGGTCGGCGCCGAGGTCGCGCAGCAGCATGTGATAGCCCTCGGCATAGACCGCGACCCGGTGCGGTGCGGCGAGGCGGCGCAGCATGTCCCACGTCGGTGCCTTGGGGATCACCTGGTCGCGGCGCCCGTAGAGCACCAGGGTCGGCAGATACTGGCGTGGGGCGCTCCTGGCCGCCGCCGTCATCAGCTCGACGATGCCGAAGATGGCATCAGCCCGTGTCTGCTTGATGAACAGCGGATCGCGCCCGAGCGCCCGCAGCATCTCCAGGTTGTCCGAGGGCCGGATGTCAAGGTCCTCGCCCGTGAAGCGGTGCGCGGGAAAGGTGTGGGCCACCACCCACAGCACCACTCGGTAGAAGGGGTTGAGGCTGTCCCAGCCCCAGACCGCCGGCGCCGACAGGACCAGGCTGTCCACCGGCAGGCCCTCGGCGCTGGTGGCGGCGACCATGGCGACGGCACCGCCCA
>SHWA01000074.1 GCA_009693995.1 Alphaproteobacteria bacterium
CCTGATCGAAGTTGAGCTGGCGCTGCAGGATGCCGGAGACATCGACGTCGATGTGCTCGGGCATGGTGCGGGCGGTGCGCGGGTTGGCGGTCAGCTTGATCACCGGCTCGATCGGGTTGCCGATGACGTTGCCCTGGCCGGTCGGGAACAGGTGCACCGCGAACCCGGCGGCGGCCTGGAGCGTGACGCACTCGGCCGCGGCCGAGGACGTGTCCATGAACCAGAGGCCCTTCTTGGTCGGGGCCTCGGCTGGCTTCAGGACGCCGACGTACTTGGTCTTCTTGCCGATCTTCTCCAGGTTACCGAACGCCTTCTCCTCGATGGTCGAGAGGCCGCCCTCGATGTTGCCCTTGGTCGGCTGGGACTCCGAGAGATCGTTGGTCTTCTCGGCCATGATGAAGTCGTTGTAGGAGCTCCAGGTCGCCATGAACGCCTTGGAGGCAGCCGGGGTCGCGCCCCGGGTCGCGCACACCATCTCGGCGCCGGTGATCTCGGAGGTCTCGCCAAAGCAGGTGGTGGCGCCGTGGGGATCGATCTTGTCGATTACGTTGCCGACCGTCGGGTTCGAGCCGAGGCCCGAGGTGGTGTCGGACTCGCCGCACTTCACCGACACCCAGAGGTCGCTGAACTTGGCTTCCTCGCGGCGCAGCTCGCTCGCCCAGTGCAGGAACTCTTTTGCCTTGCGCGAGGCGGCGGCGACGGTCGCGATGTCGCCGTTGCGCTCGATGTAGAACCCGGCGACCGGCTTGCCGGTCGCGGCGATGCCGTCCACCACGCGCTTGGTCCAGCCCGGCTCGATGCCGATCACCACCACCGCGGCGACATTTGGGTTGGCGCCGGTGCCGATCACCGTGCGGAAGTGCAGCTCCAGGTCCTCGCCGAACTGCAAGCGCCCATAGGAATGGGGGATGGCGATGGTGCCCTTGATGTTGTTGGCAACCGACTCGCACGCCGCGTTCGACAAGTCGTCTACGGGCAGGATGACGACGTAATTGCGGACGCCGACGCGACCATTCTCGCGCCGATAGCCCCAGAAGGTCGGGGCGGACTTGCTACGTGCCTTGGCCATGGTTACCACCGCCTGGTCTTGAGGTTGTGAACATGCACGTGCTCGCCCTTCCTTATGGCGAAAACCGTGCGGCCGATGTCGTGCCCGTACTTCAGTACCGTCCCCTTGTCGGGATGGTTCTGTAGGGCGATTTTATGCCCGAGCGGAATTGGTTGCACGGCCTTCAGTTTGACCGTTTCGTCGGTCTCCATCACCCAGCCGGTCAGCGTCTGCCCCGCCTTGATGTCCTCGACCACGGCCACCCCGACCGTGTCCTGCTTGTGGTGTACCAGGAAATGAATCATGAATCTTTGCCCCCTTCGATGCGGCCGTCCCACGGGGCTGCGCCCCCGGCGATTTGGCTCGGCAAGCTAATGGGACGGCGCCGGCGCCGTCAACTTGGATGGCGTGCGCCGCGGCCGCTCGATGCGCAAGTCAGCGCCGCGCCTGGAGCTGCTGGTAGAGGCTGGTGGGGATGCTGACGCCCTGCTCAGCGGCGGCGCGGCGGGCGGCCAGCCGGCGCAGCCCCGGGATTCGGGCCCCGTCTTGCGCTTCGATGGCGCCGAGCAGGTCCTCCAACCGGTCGGCGAAGTGCCCGGCCGAGAAGGGGCCGGGATCCAGCACCAGGAAGAATTGTCCGACGTTGGGCGGCTCGCCTTCGCCGGTGAAGAACGAGCTCGCCTCGTAGCCGAAGCGCGCTCCAGACAGGGCCGCGCTCAGGATCTCGACCACCAGCACCAGCGCCGCGCCCTTGGCGTCGCCCATGGGCAGCATGGTGCCGGCGAGGGCCGCCTTGGCGTCGGTGGTCGGCCGGCCCTCGGCATCGAGCGCCCAGCCCGCTGGGATCGCTTCGCCCTTCTGGGCGGCGACGTTGATCTTGCCGCGCGCGACCTTGCTCATGGAGAGGTCGACCACCAGCGGCTCGGCGCCCCGGCGCGGGGCCGCGAATGCGATCGGGTTGGTGCCGTAGAGGGCGCGCCGGCCGCCCCAGGGAGCGATCCCGGCTGGGCCGTTGTTCATGGTGAGGCCGATCAGGCCGCGCCGCGCCAGTCCCTCGACATGGTGGCCGACGGCGCCGGTGTGATGGGTGTTGGTGATCGAGACCACCACGGCGCCAGTGGCGCGCACCACTTCCGCCGCCTTGGCGAGGCCGATCCGGATCGCCGGGTAGGCGAAGCCGCTCCGGGCATCGACCCGGACGGCAGCGGCGGCCGGCACCGTCACGTCGGGGATCGCGCGGCCGTTCACCTTGCCGGTCATGACCTGGTCGGCATAGGACGGCAGGCGCGAGAGCCCGTGGCCGGCCTGGCCGTCCGCCTCGGCGGCGACCAATGCGGCGGCCACCTCGCGCGCCACGCCCGCCTCGGCGCCGGCCCGGGAGAGGATCGCCTCGCCGAGCGCCTGGGCGTCGGCAAGGGTGAGCGTGGTCTCAGTCATGGCGCAACCTCCAGCAGGTCTGCCACGGTGTCGGCGAGGGGCAGGGCCGAAGTCAAGCCCGGTGACTCGATCCCGAACAGGTTGACCAGGCCGGGAATGCCATGTTCGCCCGGACCCTGCACGCCGAAGTCCGGCGCCGGCGTTCCGGGGGCGTGGATCTTGGGGCGGATGCCGGCGTATCCCGGCAGCAGGGCACCGTCGGCGAGCGCCGGATAGTATTCGCGGATCGCGGCGTAGAAGATCTCGGCGCGGCCCGGGTCGACGTCGTAGTCGATGCGTTCGATCCATTGGTGATCGGGTCCGAACCGGGCCGCGCCGGCGAGGTCGAGGGTGACGTGCAGGCCGAGATAGGCGTCGCTCGGCAACGGGTAGACCAGATGCTGGAAAGGCGAACGGCCGGCCAGCATGAAATAACTACCCTTGGCGAAGAACTGGCCGGGAATGAGGGCTGGCGGCAGTCCGTCGAACGACCGTGCGACCGGGGGGGCATGTAGACCCGTCGCGTTCACCACCGCCCGTGCGGCGAGCGTCATGCCGCCCGCCTCGGTCGCCACCTCCAGTCGCTTCTCGCGCGGGCCCATGCGGCCGCCGACCACTCGGCTGTGGAAGGCGATCATGGCGCCCTGTGCCTCGGCGTCGCCCTGGAGCGCGAGCATGAAGCCATGGCTGTCGATGATGCCGGTCGAGGGCGAGAGGACCGCGCCGATGCAACGAACGGCCGGCTCCAGCTCGCGCGCCTCCTCCGCCGACAGGCTACGCAAGTCGTGCACGCCGCAGGCGGCGGCCTGGGACCGAATGGCGGCGAGCCCCGGAAGCTGGTCGGGGGCCGTCGCCACGATCAGCTTGCCGCAGCGGCGATGGGCGACGCCGTGCAGGGCGGCGTAGCGGTAGAGCGCGTCTCGGCCGCCGACGCAGGACCGCGCCTTCAGGCTTCCGGGGGTGTAGTAGATGCCGGCATGGATGACTTCGCTGTTGCGCGACGAGATCTCGGTGCCGATCTGGCCGGCGGCCTCGAGCACCACCACGTCGCGGCCACGCTGGCTGAGTGCGCGGGCCACTGCCAGACCGATCACTCCGGCTCCAATCACTGCGCAATCGACGTTCTCGACCATCTCACCGCGACGCTCGCGCCACCGGTGCCCGACCCGCGGCGGCTCCGTTTAGCACGATTTATCGGATCGGGGTCGGGCGGCGGAGCAGATTGCCTTGACCCGCCTGGCGCCCCGGTCGATCGTCGCCGCTGCATTGGGGAGTAGCCGGGTGGCCCGAGGCGACTGGCGCGAATTATTCGCAGGCGAACGCGCATCCCAAGTCGCGATCATCATGTTGGGCGCGGCGCTGGCGGGGGTCCACATCTTCATCGCCTCGACGGTCATGCCCGCCGTGGTCATGGACATCGGCGGCGAGGCCTACTACGCCTGGGGCACCAGCCTCTACATGCTGAGTTCCATTGTGACCAGCGCCAGCGCCGGGGCACTCCAGGGGCGGATCGGCGCGCGCGCCACCTCGACCTGGGGCGGGGTCGTGTTCCTGGTGGGCTCACTCGGATGCGCGCTGGCGCCGAACATCGCGCTCTTCCTGTTCGGGCGTGCCGTGCAGGGATTGGGTGGCGGCCTGGTGCTCGCCATGTCCCTGGTGCTGATCTGGCAGTTGTTTCCCGACCATCTGCGGACGCGGATGCTGGCGCTCAACTCGGGGGTGTGGGGATTGGCGGCCTTGGTCGGGCCGCTGATCGGCGGCGGGATGATCGCGCTGCATTCCTGGCGCGGCGCATTCTGGCTCGGCGTGCCGTTGCTGCTGCTGTTCATTGCTCTGGCCACCCGGTACCTGCCCGGCAGGGGGACGGCGTCCGGGCGCGGCCGGATCGCCCTCCGGCGGCTCGCCCTGCTGGCGGCCTCGGTGCTGGCCGCGACCGTCGCCGGCAACGTGCCGGCGCCATGGCAGCGCATCGGGCTAGTGATCCTCGCCGTTCTATTGGCCGTGATGACCTTCAGCCGCGACGGCGCATCGGCGGACAAGATGTTTCCAAGCCAGGTGCTGTCGAATGCCGGGGTGGTCGGCTCCATCAACCAGATCCTGTTCCTGTTCTCGGCTACCCACACCACGATTGGCGTGTTCGCGCCGCTCGCCCTGCAAGTGATTCATGGGCTGGATGCACTGACTGCCGGCTATTTCGTCAGCACGCTCTCGCTCTGCTGGACGGGAGGTACGTTCATCACGGCGTCCTGGCGGGGATCGGCGGCCGCGACGGTAGTCGCACTCGGGCCGCTGATCCCGGTCGCGGGTCTGGCCGGGCTGAGCTACGCTATCGTCCATGGCACGCCGCTCCAATGCGCCGCCCTCATCGCCAGCGTCGGCCTTGGCCTCGGCATCTGCAACGCGCACCTGGTTGCCTGGTCGCTCAGGAGCGCGCGCTCCGGCGAAGAGGCGCTCACCGCCGGCGGCATTCCGACCATCCGCCTGCTCGGGGTCGCGTTCGGCGCCTCGGGCGCCGGGATTATCGCCAATCTGGCCGGGCTGGCGGAGGGAATCACCGTTGCCACGGTCGAGCAGGCGACCGCAACCGTCTATCTGGCCGCCGCGCTCGGCATGGCCGCGGCGACCGCGATGGCTTGGCGCCTGTTGTGGCGCTTCGGGCGGCCCGATGCGGCGCTGGTTCGGTCGGGTGGGACTTGAGGGATGAGGTTAGGCGGCATGCGCGGTTGCTTGCGCAGCCTGATGGCGGCCCTGCTGCTCGTCCTCTGGGCGGGCGCGGCGGCCGCCCAGTCGGCGCCGCCCGGCGATTGGGTCGCCGATTGGCCGCGCACCGATTTTGCCAAGCGTGCCGTCGATTTCGACGACGTTCTCTCTGGCGGGCCGCCCAAGGATGGGATCCCGGCGATCGATTCGCCCATCTTCCGTCCCGTCGTCGAGGTCGACGATGTGGCCGAGATGGAGCCGGTGATCGCAGTTACCGTCAATGGGGAGCAGCGCGCCTACCCGCTCCAGGTCTTGATCTGGCATGAGATCGTGAACGATGTGGTCGGCGGGGTGCCGGTCGCGGTGACTTACGGCCCGCTCTGCAATGCCGCGGTGGTCTACGACCGCCGCGTCGGTGGCAGGGTCCTGTCGTTCGGAACCACGGGCAAACTGAGGCACGCGGACCTGGTAATGTACGACCGTGAGACCGAGAGCTGGTGGCAGCAGTTCACGGGTGAGGCGATCGTCGGCACCTTGCTAGGCGCCAAGCTTTCGGTGTTGCCGTCGCGCCTCGAATCGTTCGTACGCTTCCGCGCCCGGGGCGAGGCGGGAAAGGTGCTGGAACCGGGCGATCCCGTGCTCCGCCCCTATGGCATGAACCCCTACCGCGGTTACGATTCGCAGCCGGCGCCAGTCCTTTACCGCGGCGCTCTGCCGGCGGGGATCGCACCGCTGGCGCGGGTGGTTCGGGTCGGCCGCGAGGCGTGGGCCCTTTCTCTGCTGCAGAAGCGCGGCCAGATCAGGAGCGGCGATCTGGTGCTGAGCTGGACCGCGGGCCAGTCCTCGGCCCTCGATGAGGAAGTGATCGCCGATGGCACGGACGTTGGCAATGTCGTGGTGCAGCGCCGCACGCCCCAAGGCCTGGTGGATGTCGCCTATGGGGTCGATTTTGCCTTTGCGTTCCATGCGTTCTTTCCCGATGGGCCGATTCACGGCGAGTGAGAACCGAACCGGAGGATGGCCTCGGATTACACTGGATTGATGCGGGCATGAGGCCCACATGAGTAGAATAGGCCCCTGTCCGAGCGGCCCCATGGAGGGCAGCGATGGAACGGAAAGACGAAAACCTACCGTCCGAAGTCAGCCAGCGGCGCGCAATCGATGATTTCTTGCGCCACGTGGCGGCCGCGCCGGCCGTGCGCGCCGAAGGTCGCGGCCGGCTGATGTTCGCGCTCGACGCGACCGCGAGCCGCCAGCCGATGTGGGACCGCGCTTGCCGCATCCAGGGCGAAATGTTCAAGGCGACCGACGCTCTCGGCGGGCTGGACGTACAGCTCGTCTTCTATCGCGGCTTCGGCGAATGCCGCAAATCGAAATGGCTCGGCAGCGCCGATCAGCTCGTGCGCGCCATGACCGCAGTCGCCTGCCTCGGCGGACAGACCCAGATCGGCCGCGTGCTCGGCCACGCCATCGCGGAGACCCGGCACCAGCGCGTCAATGCCCTGGTGTTCATCGGCGACGCGCTCGAGGAGGGCATCGATCCGCTCTGCGATGCCGCCGGACAATTGGGCGTCCTCGGTGTACCGGTGTTCATGTTCCACGAGGGCGGGCATCCCCTGGTCGCCGAGGGTTTCCGACAGATCGCGCGGCTTTCGGGCGGCGCCTACGCGCCCTTCGATCTCGGCAGTGCCGAGCAGTTGAAAGCCCTGTTGGGTGCGGTCGCCGCCTACGCCGCCGGAGGGCGCCGGGCGCTCGCCGGCTATGGCCAGCGCTCCGGTGGCGCCGCGCTCCTGCTGGCGCATCAGGTGAAATAGGGCGCCATCATGTCGCTGCCGGCGTTCCTCCTCGGGTTTGGGCTGCTGATCGCGGTGGCCCTCACGGTGCGCTGGTTCATATCCGCCGATCCGGCGACGCTGGCGCGCGTGGTCAAGCCGGCCGCCGTTGTCCTGGTGATCGGGATCGGTGTCGCCTTGGTGCTGACCGCGAATTTCCAGCTCGCCTGGGCGGTGATGGTGCTGCCGTTCCTGTTCTGGCGCCGGCTGCGGCAGTCCATGGCCATGGGCAACATGTTCTCGTCCCTGGGCGGGTCGGGGAGGGCCGAGGGCAAGGCTTCGCAGGTGCGCACCGCCTATCTGGAGATGACCCTGGATCACGAAACCGGGGTCATGGCGGGGCGCATCCTGCAGGGTCGCAACCAGGGCGCGGACCTGCGCGATCTCAGTCTGGCCCAGATTCTCGACCTGCTCGGTGAATGCCGCACCCAGGACCCGCAATCGGTCCCCTTGCTGGAAGCCTATCTCGATCGGGTGCATGGGGCCGACTGGCGTGGCAGCGGCAACGAAGAACCGTCGGGCAAGGTCGACCCGCGCCGGCCCGGACGCATGTCCAGGGAGGAGGCCTACCAGGTCCTTGGGGTCGGCAAAGGCGCGACGCCCGAGGAAATCCGCCGCGCCCACCGCAAGCTGATGCTCGCCAACCACCCGGACCGTGGCGGGTCGACCTACTTGGCGGCGAAGATCAACCAGGCCAAGGACGTTCTACTGGAAGAATGACGGCCATTCGGTTGTTCTTGGCTGATGAAGGGCCCGCTACCAAGGCGTCTTCGCCGGTCTTTAACGGAAGATATACCATGGTGGCGGTATCGAACTCGGGTATATGTCCGCGCCTGTGACCATGGGCACTTACGGGCCGAGATCGCAGGGGCGACTCTTCCGGCGGCGTTCTGCCGGGGTTCACGAAAAGGCGGTTCATGATACGGGTACGCAAGGCGGTGTTCCCCGTGGGCGGCATGGGCACCCGGTTCCTGCCGGCGACCAAGGCGATGCCCAAGGAGATGCTGCCGGTGGTCGATATTCCGCTGATCCAGTACGCTGTCGAGGAGGCGCGTGCCGCGGGCATCGAAGAGTTCATCTTCGTGACCGGTCGCGGCAAGTCGGCGATCGAAGACCATTTCGACCACTCGACCGAACTGGAAAGCATGCTCGCCGAGCGCGGCAAGGCACGCGAGCTCGAGATCGTACGGAAATGGATTCCGGGTCCCGGCCAGGTCGCCTACACCCGCCAGCAGCAGCCCCTCGGCCTCGGCCATGCGGTCTGGTGCGCACGCCATCTGATCAAGGACGAGCCGTTCGCGATCCTGCTCGCCGATGACCTGATCCTGGCCAAGACCCCCTGCCTGAAGCAGATGGTGCAGGCGTTCAACGACATCGGCGGCAACATGGTCGCCGTGATGGAGGTGCCGCAGGAGCACACCAGCCGCTACGGCATCCTGGCTACCGGCGCCGAGCGCGGACGCATGGTCGAAGTGACGGGCCTGGTCGAGAAGCCCAAGCCTTCGGCGGCGCCTTCGCGGCTCGCAGTGATCGGACGCTACATCCTCTCTGCCGACGTGTTCCGCCACCTCGAGGCACACGAGCGGGGTGCCGGCGGCGAAATCCAGCTCACCGACGCCATGGCCAAGTTGATCGGCAGGCAGCCGTTCCACGGGTATCGGTTCGATGGTGAGCGTTTCGATTGCGGCGACAAAGTTGGTTTCCTGCACGCCAACATCGCGTTCGCCCTGGCGCGCGAGGATATGGGGCCAGAGGTGCGCGAACTACTCAAGCGGATGCTCTGACGCCTGCGTCGCCGGAGGTCCACCCACGTGACAGCACGGGATTGATCGGTCATGCGAATCGCGATGATTGGCACCGGCTATGTCGGCCTGGTGTCGGGGGCGTGCTTCTCCGAGTTCGGCACCGAGGTGGTGTGCGTCGACAAGGACGCGCGCAAGATCGATACCCTCCGCGGCGGGCAGATCCCGATCTTCGAGCCGGGTCTCGACAATCTGGTGACCAAGAACGTGGTTGCCGGGCGACTGTCGTTCACCACTGATCTGCCGAGCGCGGTCGCGGGTGCCGACGCGGTCTTCATCGCCGTCGGCACGCCGAGCCGGCGCGGCGATGGGCACGCTGATCTGTCCTTCGTGTTCGCGGCCGGCGAGGAAATCGCTCGGGCGATGACCGACTACACCGTGGTGGTCACCAAGTCGACCGTGCCGGTCGGCACCGGGAGCGAACTGCACCGGCGCATCAAGCGCATCCGCCCGAACTTCGAGTTCGATATCGCCTCGAACCCCGAGTTTCTGCGCGAGGGCTCCGCGATCCAGGACTTCATGCGTCCCGACCGGGTGGTGGTAGGCGCCGAAAGTGAACGCGCCCGCTCGGTCCTCAAGGGCCTTTATCGGCCGCTCTTCCTGAACGAAACCCCGGTGATCTTCGCCTCGCTGGAGACGGCGGAGTTGATCAAGTACGCCAACAATTGTTTCCTGGCGACCAAGATCACCTTCATCAACGAAATTGCCGACCTGTGCGAGCGGGTCGGCGCCGACGTGCACCAGGTGGCCAAGGGCATTGGCCTCGATGGCCGCATTGGCGCGAAATTCCTGCACCCGGGCCCCGGCTTCGGCGGCTCCTGCTTCCCCAAGGACACCCTCGCCCTGGTGCGCACCGGCCAGGAGTGCGGCGCGCGCATCCGCATCGTCGAGACCGTGCTCGACGTCAACAACCGCCGCAAGGAGGCCATGGCCCGGCGCGTGATCGCCGCCTGTGGCGGCCGTGTGCAGGGCAAGACGATCGCGATCTTCGGTCTGACCTTCAAGCCCAACACCGACGACATGCGCGACAGCCCGAGCCTGGCGATCGTGCCGGCGCTGCAACAGGCCGGGGCCATCATCCGCGCCTATGATCCGGTCGGGATGACGGAGGCGCGCAAGTTCCTGCCCGACATCACCTATTGTGATGGCGCGATCGAGACGATGCGGGGTGCGGATGCTCTGGTGATCATCACCGAATGGAACGAGTTCCGCGCGCTCGACCCGGAGCGCATTCGGCAATCGCTCAAGGGGCGGGTGATCGTCGATTTGCGCAACATCTACAATCCCGACGAGATGGCGGCCGCGGGCTTCGATTACACCAGCATCGGACGGCCACGGGTCGGCGAGGCGGAGCCTGAGCGCAAGGCGGTCTCGACATGAGCGCCGCCCACCGTTTCGATCCGTCGATCCTGCGCCAATACGACATTCGGGGCGTGGTCGGGAGGACGATCACGGCCCGGGACGCCGAGGCGATCGGCCACGGCTTCGCGACCATCGTCCAGCGCGACCGGGCGCGCCCCAAGATCTGCCTCGGCTACGACGGCAGGCTAAGTTCGCCCGAGCTCCAGGCGGCGGTCGCCCGGGGATTGAACGCCGGCGGCGCCGAAGTGATCCGGGTCGGCCTCGGGCCAACGCCGCTGCTCTATTATTCGGTGCACAAGCGCTCGGCCGACGGCGGCATCATGGTGACCGGCTCGCACAATCCGCCCGACTTTAACGGCTTCAAGATGATGATCGGGACCCGACCGTTCTTCGGTGATGCAATCCAGGAACTGGGCCGGCTGGTGGCGGCAGGCGAACTGGCCAATGGCACGGGTTCGGTCCTGGACGTGGCGCTGCTCGACGACTATGTGGCGCGGCTCGTGCAGGACTTCGAGCCGGGGCGAACCCTGACCATCGCCTGGGACGCCGGCAACGGCGCGACGGGAGAGGCCGTGGAGCGCCTGACCAAGCAGATTCCGGGCCGCCATCACCTGCTCTTCACCAAGATCGACGGCACCTTCCCATCTCACCATCCCGACCCGACGGTGCCGGAGAATCTCGAGGCGCTGATCCGGACCGTTCGCGACCAGAGTTGCGACCTGGGCATCGCCTTCGACGGCGACGGCGATCGCATCGGTGTGGTGGATTCGGCCGGGCGGATCCTCTGGGGCGATCAATTGATGGCGATCTTCGCCGCCGACGTGCTGCGTACCCGCCCCGGCGCCACGATCATCGCCGACGTCAAGGCGAGCCAAGTGTTGTTCGACGAAATCGCTCGCCTCGGCGGCAAGCCCCTGATGTGGCGGACCGGGCACTCGTTGATCAAGAACAAAATGAAGGAGACCGGGGCGCCGCTCGCCGGCGAGATGAGCGGGCACATCTTCTTCGCCGATCGCTATTATGGTTTCGACGACGCGCTCTACGCGGCGATCCGCCTGATCAGCATCGTCGCCGGAGCGAAGAAAAGTCTGGCCAGCATGCGCAACCGCCTGCCACAGGTGGTGAACACGCCCGAGATCCGCTTTGATTGCGACGACACGCGGAAATTCACGGTCGTTGAGGAGGTGCGCAACCGCTTGCGCAGCGCCGGGGCCAAGGTATCGGACCTGGATGGCGTGCGCGTCAGCAGTGGCCGCGGCTGGTGGCTGCTGCGCGCCTCCAACACCCAGCCGGTGCTGGTGGCGCGGTGTGAAGGTCCGGACGCGGCAGCGCTCGACTCACTCAAGCAGGAACTGGTGACTCAGCTCAGGGCTAGCGGCATTCACCCGCCGGCCTTCTGATACCGTGCGCCTTGCGCGGGCAGCGCCGGGCTGGCTAGAATCACTCCATGCCAGAGGAAGCCGCGGGCGGACCCCGCAATTACCACGATCTCGGCGGCCTTGCCGCCGGCACCGTGACGCCGGACGAGCATACGCTCGAGCCGTGGGAGAAGCGCGTCGACGTGCTGCGCGTCCTCCTCGGCAAAGAACCCCACCGCATCATGCGGGTGGATGAGCTGCGCAATGCGATCGAGACCATCGGCGAGGACGTGTACCGGTCCCACAGCTACTACCAGCTGTGGATGGCGGCGATCATCAAGGTCGTGACCGAGAAGGGCATACTGTCGCGGGCGGAGATCGAACAGCGGATCGCCACGGTCGGTCGGCGGCTCGGCGTCGCGGTCAAGCCGTGACCCCCCGGTTCCGCATTGGCGACCCTGTGACGGTGCGCCGCGCCTATCCGGCGGGCCACATCCGCGCCCCGCACTACATCCGTGGCAAGGGGGGCGTGGTCGCCGATATGGTCGGCGCCTATCCCAACCCCGAGGAGCTCGCCAAGGGCAACTGGAACGCGCCGCTCGCGCCGCTCTACCGGGTCCGCTTCGCTCAAGCGTCGGCATGGCCGGACTATGTCGGACCGGCCCATGACACGGTCGACATCGAAATCTACGAGCATTGGCTGGAACCGAGCGCGGGAAGTGCCCATGGCTGACCACACCCACGAGCACGATCACGACCACGCCCGCACGTTCGCTCCCGACGAGGAGACCAAGCTCGGCTACTACGGGCTGGCCGAGATCGCGGTCCGCGAGCTGCTGATCGAGAAGGGCCTGTTTGCGCCAGAGGAGTTCCGCATGGGCTGGGAACGCTTCGACACGAACGGGCCCGCCATGGGCGCCAAGGTGGTCGCCCGCGCCTGGACCGATCCGGCGTTCAAGGAACGGCTGCTGCGGGACGGCAGCGCAGCGGTGCGCGAGTTCGGCGTCGACATGGGCCTGATTCACCTCTACGCGGTCGAGAACACGGCCGACGTGCACAACGTGATCGTGTGCACCCTCTGCTCCTGCTATCCAAAGCCGCTGCTGGGGCCGCCGCCGGACTGGTACAAGAGCCGCGACTACCGCTCACGCGTGGTACGCTGGCCACGCCAGGTGCTGCGCGAGTTTGGCACGGCGGTTGCCGATGACGTGCAGGTTCGGGTGCACGACTCGACCGCCGATCTGCGGTATCTGGTGCTGCCGGAGCGCCCGGCCGCCACCACGGGCTGGAGTGCGGCCGAACTCGAGGGCCTGATCACCCGCGATGCCCTGATCGGCGTCGCCCGCATCGCGCCACCGCCCACGCATGGGGCCACGGAATAATCCAGGGCGGAGCGTACCCGAGGGGGAGAACAGCATGCGCCTGTTGGGCAAGGTCGCCATCGTCACCGGTGGCGGCAGCGGCATGGGCCGCGCCATCTGCCACGTGTTCGCGCGCGAAGGCGCGCGGGTCGCCGTGGTCGATCTCGATGCCGCCGCCGCCGCCAAGGTGGCGCAAGAGTCCGGCAGTGAAGCCCGCCCGTTCACAACCGACGTGACCCGGACGGATCAGGTCGCTGCCATGGTCGCCGCCGTGGCAGGCCATTTCGGCCGCATCGACATCCTGGTCAACAACGCTGGCAGCCGCATCATCAAGTCATTCCTCGACCACTCGGACGCGGACTGGGAGCGCATGATCGGCGTCAACCTGCGCGGCCCCTTCCTGTGTGCGCGCGCCGCAATTCCGCACATGCTGAAGGCCGGCAAGGGCAAGGTGATCAACAACGCCTCGATCGCCGGGGTGACGGGGCGCCCGAACCGGGCCGCTTACTGCGCCGCCAAGGGTGGCCTGCTGGCGCTCACCCGGGCGCTCGCGACCGATATGGCCGGCAAGAACATCTGCGTGAACGCGATCCTGCCGGGCTCGATCGAGACCCCCTTCAACGCCGAGTTC
>SHWA01000075.1 GCA_009693995.1 Alphaproteobacteria bacterium
ACGCTCCTACGAAAGGCCGACGAACGCTCCGTCGAGGCTACCTGGCGACGCATCGGCGACCTCCTCGGCCACTTCAGCCCCACCGAGTGCGCCAACTACCTTCGCCACGCCGGATATGCGTCTAACTAAACCAAATGCGCTCTAGAAGCGCGAGCAGGAAGCAATCCTGCCGCTCGGCCACCACATCCGCCGCCAGCGCCTCCGGCACGGAGAACCAGAGATCGCGGGTCGCGCCGCCGATCTCGATGGCAGCGACCGCCGTGGCTCCATCCGCATCCATCGGCAGGTGTAGCCGATGGATCCACACGGCCTTTCCGTCCCCCCGATGGGCCGCCCGGGCCCCACCTTCCCGGCCGCGGCGCAGATTGCCCGCCAGGAGTTCACTCTTCCTTAGCGGTGCCTGACGTGCAATCCCCGAATCCACCCCATGGCATCCGGAGACGCCACAACCCGAGGAACCTGCCGTTGCCGAGACCTCGTTACCGCTTCGCACCGATGCTGGTGCCGCTGCTTCGCCTGGCAATCCTGCTGCCGCTCGCGCTCGGCGGCTGTGGAGTCGTGGTCCCGGACATGGAAGAGGTGCTCACCTACGCCCGCCGCTTCCGTGACGATCCACCGGCCGTGCCGCTCCTCGACCGTGCCTATGCTGCCATGCAGCGGGGCCACTACGCCGATGCCGAGACCTACCTCAACGCCGCGCTCAACGTGGACGCCGCCAACCCGTACGCGTTCCTGAACCTGGGCGTGGTCTTCGAGCACACCGGGCGCGCCGCCCAGGCGCGCGACATCTACCGCGACCTGGTCCGGCGCAAGGTCGATGACGTGATCGTGCGCGCGACCGAGCCCGGCTTCGAGGGCAAGACCGTCGCCGAGCTGGCGCGGCACAATCTGGCGCGGATGGAGGCCGGCGGCCGGGTCCCGCGCGACACCGGCCGGCCGACGGTGCCCTACCGCCTGCGCGCCGATGGCAGCGGCGTGGCCGAGCGGTTCGCCACCCTCGAGCGGTTGCGCGCGGCTGACCTGATCTCGGCCGAGGAGCACGCGGCGCGGCGCCAGGCCAACCTGGGCGCGCTGCTGCCCCGCACCCATCCGCGCCCCAGCGCCGATCTCAGCCCGACCCCGGCGCCGCTGGCGGAAATCATGGATCGGTTGCGCACCCTCATGGCCGCGATCCGACCGGGGCGCGCCGCCCCGCCGGAGGGCGCGGCCGAACGCGAGCAGATTCTCGACCGCCTGCTGCCGGCCACGCCTGGCACCGGTGGCCCGGTGGCAACGCCGCCGGCCGATCCGGCGGCAGCGATCACCGAGCTGCAACAGAGCCGCTCAGAGGGGCTGATCACGCCGCAGGAGTTCGAGTTCGAGCACCGCGCCATCGGCGCCCCCTTCATCGCCACCGACCTGCCACCGCCGGCACGTGGCCCAGGTTCCTTCACCGCACCCATGGACAAGGGTCCGGTTGCGGCAGCACCCGCGCCGCCGGTCACACCGCTCGAAGGTACACTCGGCGAACTCGAACCCGCCGCCGGCCCGACCCGAATCGGACCGCCGATACAGTTGCAACCGCGCCGTCCGCGGTCGTCGCTCTAACCGATTCAGGCGAGGCGGCGCGCAGCGGCGACCAAAGCGTCCACGTCGGCCTCGCGCCCATCGAAGGCCACCACCAGGCGCAAGGTGCGGCTGCCGGGGCCGCCCCAGCGGTGGAACCGGAAGCCGGCCCGCGCGAGGCCCGCGATCATGGCCTCGGGCATCTCTGGGAACACTTCGTTGGCCTCCACGGGGAAGCGGAAGGTGACGCCCGGCACTCCGGCCAGCCCCTCGCCCAGGCGCCGGGCGAGGGCGTTGGCATGGCCCGCCAGGCGCAGCCACAGGCCACCCGTTACATAGGCGTCGAGCTGGGCCGAGACGAAGCGCATCTTGCTCAGCAGGTGGCCGGCGCGCTTGCGGCGGAAGCCGAGCTCCGCCGCCCGCTCGCGCCGGAACAGCACCACCGCCTCGGCGGCCAGCGCACCTCCCTTGGTGGCGCCGAAGGTGAGCGCGTCCACCCCCGCCCGCCAGGTGATGTCGGCCGGCGCGCAGCCGAGAAAGGCAACCGCGTTGGCGAAGCGGGCGCCGTCCATGTGCACGCCGAGCCCGTTCGCGTGGGCGACGGCGGCAAGGGCGGCGATCTGCTCGGGCCGATAGACCGTGCCCGCCTCGGTCGCCTGGGTCAGGGTGACGCTCGCCGGCTGGACATGGTGCACGGTGCCGGGCTCGGCGGCGGCGATCGCCTGCGCGAGCGTCGCGGCGGCGATGCGCCCGTCCGCGCCGGGCAGGGGGACGACCTTCGCTCCGCCACTGTAGAACTCGGGCGCGCCGCACTCGTCGCCCGCGGGGTGGGCGTCGGCGTGGCTATAGATCGCCCCATAGGGCGGCGTCAGCAGGGCGAGCGCGAGCGCGTTCGCCGCCGTTCCCGTGACCACGGGGAAAACGTCGACCTCGGTCTCGAACAGCGCCGCTACCTTCGCCTGCAATTGCAGGGTGAGGGGATCGCCGCCATAGGACGTGACGGCGCCCACGTTCGCCGCGATCACCGCCGCCAGGATTTCCGGGGCGGCGCCGGCGACATTGTCGCTGCGAAAGTCCATGGTGCTCTCCTCAGTCGGCGCGGCGGAACAGGGCGAACACCTCGATCTCCGCCGTCCACACGAACTGGTCGACGGGGATCACGCGCATCAGGCGATAACCGCCGTCCACCAGGATGCGGGCATCGCGCGCGAGGCTCACGGGATCGCAGCTCACCATCGCCACGCGCGCGACCTTGGCCGCGGCGAGCGCCCGCGCCATCGGCTCCGCCCCGGCGCGCGGCGGGTCGAGCACCACGGCATCGAAGGGGGCCAGTTCCTGCGGCGACAACGGGCGGCGCGCGAGGTCGCGGTGCTCGACCGTGAGGCGCCCGGAAAACCCGCGCCCCGCGAGGCGCAACGCCTCGGCCATGGCCCGGTCGCCCTCGATGGCGTGCACCCGGGCCGCGCCCGCTAAGCGCAGCGCGAACGTGCCGCAACCGGCGTAGAGATCGGCCACGTGCGCGGCCCCACCCACGCCCTCGGCGACCAGCGCCGCCAGGACTTCCTCCGCCTCCCGGCTCGGCTGGATGAAGGCATCCGGTGGCAACGCGACCGGGGTATTGGCGAAGGTCATCAGCACCGCGCGGCGCTCGACCACCGGTGCGAGCATGCCGTCGGCGCGCCAGGAGAGCCGTGCCAGGTCCGCGGCCGTGGCGAAGGCCGCGAGCCGCTCCAGGAACGCCAGGTCCGGTGCCCCGTCCAGGCCGAGCACGGCATCCACACCAGTGTCCGCGAGGGTGAGCGCGGCATCCAGCACCCGCGCGCCTCGCACCTCGCCGACCAGGGCAGCGAGGGGCGCGATCAGGCGCGCCAGTTCCGGCGCCAGCGCCGGGCAATCGCCGACCGGCACCAGGCGATGACTGGCGGCAGCAAAGTAGCCGACTTCGCCGGCGCCCGCAGCGCGGCGCGCGTGCAGCACCACACGGCGCCGGGCGGGGCGGGTCGCGACCAGGGGCTCCAGCACGCCGAGGTCGAGCCCCCGGGCGGAAAGCGCGCGTACCACTTGCGCTTCCTTCCAGCGGCGGTAGGCGGTCCCGTTCAGGTGTTGCAGGCGACAGCCGCCGCAGGCGCCGAAATAGGGGCAGGGTGCCGCCACGCGGTCCTGGCCGTCGGCGAGGCGCGCAAGTACGGTCGCCGTGATCCGGCCGCGCCGGTCGCTCGCGAGGCGAGCGTGCACGCGCTCCCCCGGCACCGTCGCCGGCAGCGCAACCGTGCGGCCCTGCCAATGGGCGATGCCGTCGCCGCCCGCGCCGAGGGTCTCGACCAGCAGTTCGACCGGCGCGCTCATGGCGCGGTGTCCGCAAGGGCGAGTGGCACGGGGATGAAGCGTCTGCCCTCGGGTGCCAGCCGGTGCGCCGCGACCTGGATCGCCTGGCCCTCGGCGACGGCGACGATGACCCAGATCAGCTCCGGCTCCCACGCCATGGCGAGATCGGTCGCCGATGGCTCCGGCGGGTGCCCGGGGTGGGAGTGGTAGAGGCCGATCACGGCCTCCGCCCCGCCGCGCAGTTCCCGGTGCAGGCGGAGGCGGAGGCGCGGGTCGACCTCGAACCGGTCGCGGCGGCCGGTCGCGGCCAGGGCCAGGTTGGGGCTCGGGTGCACCGCGGTCACCCGGACCGCATCCGCGCCCTCCGCCACACCGACGATCAGGCCGCAGCATTCCGCCGGAAAGGCCGCTTCGGCCGCGTCCACAATCGCCTTGAGTTGCGGGGGCGTGAACCGGATCATGGGTTGCCCGTCAGTCCTGGGCGAGATCAACGGTGCCGAGCAGTTCACCCGTGCGCAGATCGACCGCCAGCAACCGGTGCCGCCGCTCGCCCAGGTGGAGCAACAGCGTGACGCGGGTGCCGTCCACCTGCATCTGCTGGATGGTGCTGCCGCGCGGCAGATTGACAAGGGGGATCGCGGCGGCAGCGCCGGCGCTCGGCCGCGCGGCGCCGACCTTCTCTTCGGCGCCATCGCCGGCCTGCTGCACCAGGGCAACCACCATGATGACGATGCCGGCCACGATCAGGCCGCCCATGACGATGACGGCGATCTTGAGCGATCGCATGCGCACAGCCTCAGCGCTGCCAGTCCACCGTGCGCGCTCCTGAAGACCACGCGGTCCTGGTGCCGGAAGCGGCGGCCGGCACCCGCATCGACCGCTTCCTGGCCGCCGCCCTGCCGGCCCTCTCGCGGAGCCGAATCAAGGCCTTGATCCTGGCCGGTCAGGTCACGCGCGAGGGCGGGACCATATCCGACCCCGACTATCCGGTCAAACCGGGGGAGCGGCTGGTGGTCACCGTGCCGGCGGCGGTCCCGGCGGCGCCGGAGCCCCAGGCGATGGCCCTCGCCATCGTCTTCGAGGACGCCCATCTGATCGTGCTCGACAAGCCGGCGGGGCTGGTGGTCCACCCCGCCCCCGGCAACCCAGACCGCACCCTGGTGAATGCCCTGCTGCATCACTGCGGCGCATCCCTTGCCGGCATCGGCGGGGTGCGCCGACCCGGCATCGTGCACCGCCTGGACAAGGACACCAGCGGGCTGATGGTGGTGGCCAAGACCGAGCCGGCGCTGCAGGCGCTCGCCCAGGCGATCGCCCGCCGCGAGGTGGAGCGGCGCTACCAGGCGATCGTCTGGGGCGTTCCGGCGCAACGCTCCGGGGTGATCGCCGGCAACATCGGCCGCAGCCCCGCCAACCGCAAGCGCATGGCGGTCCTGCGGCAAGGGGGCAAGCCGGCCCGTACCCATTACCGGGTCACGCGCGTCTTCGGCCCCGGCGCCGCCCAGGTGGAATGCCGGCTGGAGACTGGACGCACGCATCAGATCCGCGCCCACTTGCAAAGCCTTGGCCATCCGATCATCGGCGATCCTGTCTATGGCGGAGGCGCGAAACTGGTGCGCGAGTTGCCGCACCTGCCGCTCGCCCGCCAAGCCCTCCATGCCGACCGCCTGGCCTTCCGCCATCCCGTCACGGCAGTGCCGTTAGCCTTCCAAAGCCCACTACCGCCGGAGATCGGCAATCTGATTGATGCATTGATTCAATTGCAGGAATCGGCGAATACCCGAGTTCGTTAGTCAGAAATTAATTGACTTTGGGCACACTTCTGGGTATAGAAGGATTCTAAACTGACACCCCACCCCACAAAACCTGGGAATCGAATGGCAGCCACTGTTTCTGCACGCCTACCGGCGATTTCTCCTGAGAGCAGCTTGACTCGGTACTTGCAGGAGATTCGCCGTTTTCCGATGCTTACCCAGGACGAGGAGTACATGCTCGCCAAGCGTTGGCGCGAGCATCAGGACTACGAGGCCGCCCACAAGCTGGTGACCAGCCATTTGC
Organism: Alphaproteobacteria bacterium; assembly: GCA_009693995.1. Classification (GTDB taxonomy): domain Bacteria; phylum Pseudomonadota; class Alphaproteobacteria; order SHWA01; family SHWA01; genus SHWA01. The sequence continues at coordinate 5,929 of SHWA01000075.1, forward strand.
GGTTGGTGGCCAAGATTGCCATGGGCTACCGGGGCTATGGCCTGCCCATCGGCGAGCTGATCGCCGAGGGCAATGTCGGCATGATGCAGGCGGTCAAGCGGTTCGATCCGGAGCGCGGTTTCCGCCTCGCCACCTATGCCATGTGGTGGATCCGCGCCGCGATCCAGGAATACATCCTGCACTCATGGTCCCTGGTGAAGCTGGGCACCACCGCGGCACAAAAGAAGCTGTTCTTCAATTTGCGCCGCCTGAAGGGCCAGCTAAAAGCGATCGACGAGGGCGACATCGCCCCTGAGCACGTGACCACCATCGCCAACCGGCTGAACGTCAGCGAAGAAGAAGTCATCAACATGAACCGGCGCATCGCCAGCCCGGACCACTCGCTGAACGCCCCGATCCATGCCGAGGGCGAGGGCGAATGGCAGGACTGGCTGGTGGACCCGTCCGAGAGCCAGGAGACCGTGCTCGCGGAGAGCGAAGAGTTCGGCGCCCGCAAGGAACTTCTGGTCGCCGCCATGGCGCAATTGAACGAGCGCGAGAAGCACATCCTGACCGAGCGGCGCCTGCAGGAGGAACCGACCACCCTCGAGGCGCTCAGCCAGGAATACGGCATCTCGCGCGAGCGGGTGCGCCAGATCGAGGTGCGCGCGTTCGAGAAGCTGCAAAAGGCGATCCGGCGCGCCGCGACCGAGCGGCGCCTGCTGCCTGCCGAGGCCGGCGCGACCGGATAGGTGCGGCTCAGAGCGGCGGCCGGCGGGAGTGCCAGGGGGTCGCCTGCTCGTAGGCATGGCCGACCCGCAGGACTGCCATCTCATCGAACGGCTTGGCCGCGATCTGTAGGCCGATGGGCAAGTCGCCGTCGGCAAAGCCGCACGGCACCGTGATCGCCGGGGCGCCCAGCACACTGAAGGGCGTGGTCGGCATCGGCTGTTGCAGGTAGTAGAGCTTGCCCACCGCAGACATCTGCCAGTCGGTGAACAGCAGGGACGGGGACACCACCACGTCGAGGTCAGCCATCAGGCGGGCATAGTCGACGGCCAGCTCGCGCCGGAACCGCTGCGCTTCGACATAATCGCCGCCGCCGACGAAGGCACCCAGCATGAACCGCGCCCGGGAATAGCTGTTGAAGGCCTCGGGCCGGGTGGTCAGGTCGTGGCCGTGGATCGCCCAGGCCTCGGCCATGGTGATGACCATGCCGACGGCCGTGTAATCCCAGACATTGGCCATGCGCACGTCGCGCAGGCTCGCGCCACGGTCAGCCAGCACGGCGACCGCCACATCGAAGGCTTCGTTCACCGCCGGCGCGGCGGTCGCGTCGGCGGTGGTGAAATGCCGCACCACGCCGATGCGCACGCCCGCCAGATCGGGACTCAGCGCCTCGCGGTAGCGCGGTACGGGGACCGGACGGCTGGCCGCATCCGCGGGATCATGGCCGGCCATGACCTCCAGCATCAGCGCACAGTCCGCGACGCTGCGCGCCATCGGCCCACAGGTGTCGAGGGTGAAGGCCAGCGGATAGATGCCGCGCCGGCTGACGCGGCCGTACGTAGGCTTCAGACCGACAATGCCGCAGCGCGCCGCCGGCATGCGCACCGAGCCATTGGTGTCGGTGCCAAGGGCCGCGCTGCAGAGCGAGGCGGCGACCGCCGCGCCCGAGCCGCCGGACGAGCCGCCGGTGTAGCAGGCGAGATTCCACGGATTGCGCGGCGGCGGGTAGAGGGCGTCGGGCGCCGGCCCGCCGATGGCGAACTCCTGGGTTTCCGCCTTGCCCAACAGGATTGCGCCGGCGTGGGCGAGCCGCGCCCAGACGGTGGCATCCGCCTGCGGCACATGGCCGGCGAGGAGGCGGGAATTGGCCGTGGTCGGAACACCGGCGGTGGCGATGATGTCCTTGACCGCGAGCGGGATGCCGTGCAGCGGCCCGCGTGACGACCCGCGCGCCATCTCCGCCTCGGCCCGGACGGCGGCGGCGAGGGCTGCATCGCGACAGACATGAACATAGGCGTGGGTGGCACCGTCGACCCGCTCGATGCGCTCCAGATAGGCCCGGACCAGGCGGGTCGGCGTGAGCGTGCCCGCGCCATAGGCCGCGGCCGCCTCGGCGATGGTCAGCGCGCAGAGATCATCGCTCACGGCGCCCAGACGACGTTCACGACCGGCAACATGTCGGCGCCCTTCTCGCGCGCCTTGCGCCGGAGCCGATCGAGCAGTAGGGGCAGCGCGTCATAGGCGGCGCGCAGCTCCTCCAGCTCGGCCGGCTCCAGCCTGAGGCCGCGTTCCGCCGCGAGCGCCGCGAAGACTTCGGGCGGCGTAGCGCGCGGAGGCAACGGCTACTCGGCCGCTGCCGCGGTCTTCTCGCGGAAGACCGAGGAGAAGCGCGGCGCCACGTCGCGGGCGAAGCGCACGAACTGGTCCTGGCGTACCTCCTTCGGCACGCCGGTGATGGAGGGCGCGATCACCACGTAGTCGTACCCGAGATCGACCAGGCGCTTGAGGCGCGCGCTCACCCGCTCCGGCCCGCCCACCAACTGGGTGTCGAACACCGGCTGCAAGTTCGCTGGGTTCTCCATCTTCTTCATTTCCTTGAACAGGCGGGTGAACTGGACGTAGTCGGGGATGTCGTCCCACGGGTCCATGTCGATCTCGTAGTGATCGGTCTGGACCTTGAAGTAGGGCGGGAAGTACTTGCGCCCCAGTGCGAACGCTTCCTCGTCGGTGTCGCCGAGGAACATGCGCACCGTGATCGGCCAGATTCCCTTGTGGCCCCGACCGTGGGTCGCCGCGCGGGTGCGCCAGCGTTCGGGGATCGCCTTCAGCGTGGCGTCGGGGAAGAAGGCCGAGGCGATCGGCGGCATGCCGAGGTCGGCCATGATCTCCGCGCTCTCCGGGCTGCCGATGGCGCCGAAGAAATGCACCGGCTTCGGCGCCGGTGTCGGGCGCAGGCGCACCGGGCGGGCGATCTTGTGGAACTTGCCGTCATAGGTGAACGGCCTGCCCTCCAGCGCCTTCACCATGATCTTGTAGACTTCGGCGAATCGCGCCCGGGCTTCGCGCATGTCGATGCCGTAGGCGTCGTACTCGAGCTTGGCAGTGCCGCGCCCGACCCCGATATAGAGATTGCCCTCGGTCAACGCGTTCAGCATCGAAATCTCGGCCGCCAGACGCAGCGGGTGGTACCACGGCAGCACCAGCACGCTGGTGCCGAGGCTGAGCGTCGGGCAGGCAGCCGCGATATGGGCGAGAAAGACCAGGGGGGACGGCGTCGGGTTGTAGTCGCTGAAGTGGTGCTCCAGCATCCAGGCTCCCTCGTAGCCCAGCTTGACCGCGAGTTTGCAGTCTTCCACCACCTCGGCATAGAGCTCGTGGTCCGGCTTGGTCCCGGTCGGCGCAATCTGGATCGCGAAAGTCACTTCACTGCCGCTATTCACATACCTTCTCCTGAATACCGAACCGTGCGGTCCCCGCTTGGGAGTACCTGACGGCCCTTGCCGGGCAGATCATTGCAAACCCGGGTACTCCGATCAACCCAAGAAGTCGAGGATGGCCTTGCTCCACTCGCGCGGGTAGAGCCGGGGCAGCTCGCCGCCGCCCGCGACCTTGATCTCGACCAATTTCGCCTTGGGCTGGTCCTTGAGCCAGAGATGCGACGCGGCGCACATGAAAATGTCGTCGCTGGCCTTGATGAACAGGCTGGGCGCCTTCAGCAGCGGCAGGCGCCGGCTGGCGTCGTAGGCCATCTGGGCGACATAGGGCTCGAACCGGCGCGGGCCGGTCTTGATCTGCTCCAGGAAGAAGTCGCTCAGCAGGTCGAGCCGGTCGGCCGGCAGGCGCGGCTTGCCCCAGTTGGTGCGTAGACCCTCCTCCCAAAGGGGCAGCAGGTGCGAGCCGTCCGCCCTTGGCTCGGGGTCTTTCAGCTTGAGCGCCTTGGCGTGCAGCTCGCCGAGCTGCTTGCTGTCCTCGACGTAGACCAGCCCCGACATGACCACGCGGCCGGCGAGATCGGGGCGCTGCACACCGAGTTCCATCGCCTGGGTCGCGCCCGAGTGGTGGCCGGCGACCACCGCCTTGGTGATCCCGAGCCGGTCCATGGCCGCCGCAAATACCTGGACGTGCTGCTCGAGCGTGTAGGGCCGGGGCGGCGCATCGGAATCCCCGCACCCCATGCCGTCGAAGGCGATCACCCGGTAGCGTTCGGCCAGGAGGGGTATCACCTGACGATAGTCGAGGGAGGTGCGCAGGATCTGATGGATCAGGACCAGCGGCGGGCCGCTGCCGGCCTCGCGGTAGAACATCTGTCCGTCCGGCACATCGACGAAGCCCCGGCGCATGGCACCCTCCGCTGCTGATCGCCACCCATCTTCGCCGCCTGCGGCGACAGTGCAAGCGCCTCAGGAAGTGCCACCCTCGGAGCGCCGCTGCACGGCGCGCTGGCGTGCCACAACCTGCTCGCGGCGGGCGATGTAGAGCACGCTGGCAATGATCACCACGCCGCCGATCGCGTCCCAGCGGTCCGGGAGTTCGCCGAGGGCCACCCAGCCGATGATGCTGACCCAGATCAGCTTGGTGAAATCGCCGGTCATCACCAGGCTGGCGTCGGCGATGCGGATGCCGTGGGCCGTGATCCATTGCCCGACCGTGCCGAGGAAGGCCATGGCGAGCGCGATGCCGAACTGCTCCGGCGTCAGCCATTGCCACCAGGGCAGCGCCACGAGGAGACTCATGGGTGTCATCAAGACCGTCGCGTAGAGGGTGATCGAAGTGCCGGTCTCGGTGCGCGCCGCGCGCTTGATCATCACCACGGTGAGCGCCCAGGTTGCCGCCGAGACGATCGAGAGCACCCCGCCGATGTTGAGCGGGATCATGCCCGGACGCAGTACGATCACCACCCCCGCGAAGCCGACCACCAGCGCCAGGATGCGGCGGATGCGGAACCGCTCGCCGAGAAAGATCGCCGCGGCAATGGTGATGAACAGCGGCGCGGTGAAGTTGAGGGTGGTGACCCGCGCCAGCGTCTCGACGCTGAGGGCGTACATGAAGATCACCATGGAGAGCAGATTGATTGCCGACCGGCCGACATGGGCGCCGAAATGGTCGGTACGGAACGCCCGCCGTCCCTGCCGCAGGATCAGCGGCAGGAACACCAGGATGCCGAGGGCGTTGCGCCAGAAGGCGATGACGAATGGATGCACTTCCGCCGTCACATAGCGGGTGAGCGCGTTCATGGCGGCGAACAGAAGCGCCGCCAGCACGATCAGCGCGAGCCCCGTCGCAGCCTGGGACATGGGCGCTGCGGAAGCCTCGGGCGGAGTGCTGGTCATGGGCAGGAGGATCGGATTGCGGACGGCAGCCACCTGACCACGCTCCGCGCTTTCATTCAACCGCCCTGGGCTGGATCGACTCAAACATCCGACACCTCGCCTTGACCCCCCTCCCCCCTTGCGGGGGAGGGATGGGAGGGGGTAGCAACGAACCGACCCCAGAGGATCAAATCAATGCGCTGCCCCGGCCGTGACGGGGTGCGCCGGCCGTGCCAATCTGCGGCCAGCATGAGTTCTGCCCGGAGCACGCCATGGCCGCCACCCACCCCTTCTCGCGCGCCGGCAAGGTCGCCCTCGTCACCGGCGCGGCGTCCTGCGTCAACGGCCACTTGATGATGGTGGACGGCGGGCTGACAGTCGCGCTCTGAGACGGCAGTCGGAAGGAGGCCGCGATGACCAGCGCCAGACGGAACCGCGCGCGCCCCTACTCCGGCTATGGGCAAGCGCTGCTACCGGCCGCGCCCGACGACGAACTGACCCGGGTCGGCCCGGGCACGCCGTGCGGCGAGTACCTGCGCCGGTTCTGGCACCCCGTCTGCCATGGGGCCGAGCTGCGCGACACCCCGCACCGCCTGCGCATCCTGGGCGAGGATCTGGTCGCCTTTCGGGATTCCGGCGGCCGGGTCGGCCTGCTGCATCTCCACTGCTGCCACCGCCGCGCCTCGCTCGAATACGGCCGAATCGAGGCGCGGGGCTTGCGCTGCTGTTACCATGGCTGGCTGTTCGACGTGGATGGGCGGGTCCTGGAGATGCCCGCCGAGCCGGCGGAGAGCCGTCTGCCGGAGATGGTCTCCCAGGGTGCCTACCCGACGCGGGAGTTCGCGGGCCTGGTGTTCGCCTATTTCGGGCCCCCCGACGATGTGCCCGACTTCCCCCTGCTCGACACCTTCTTGCTTCCCGGTGAGCGCCTGGTTCCCTACTCGGTGCGCAACCCGTGCAACTGGCTGCAGATCTTCGAGCAGGGGTCGGACCCGGTGCACGCGGTGATCCTGCACAGCCGCATCAGCGGCACCCACTTCGCCCCCGCCTGGGGCGAGATGCCGGAGCTCGACTACCTGCCGACCGCCGATGGCGCCGGCATCGTCGTGCGCAACCTGCGCCGCTGGGGCGAGTTCGTCTGGGTGTGCCACCTGGAATCGCTGTTCCCCAACTGCTACCAGGTGCCGGACCTGTTCCAGGCCGGCGACCGCGAGATCTGGTTCAGCCGCGCCTCGATCACCGCCTGGATCGTGGCGGTCGATGACACCCATTCGATCCTGTTCGGCCTGCGCCACTACGGCGCCGAGCTCGACCTGGCGGGCAAGGGCGACTCGACGCGCTGCGGCATCGACACGGTCGATTTCGTCGGCCAGACCGGCAACCGCAGTTACGCCGAGGCGCAAGCCGCGCCGAACGACTACGAGGTGCTGAGCAGCCAGGGGAGAATCGCCGTGCACGCGCGCGAGACCCTGGCCCGCTCCGACGTCGGCGTGGCGCTGATCCGCAAGGGCGTGCGCCAGGGCATCCGGCGGCTGAAGTCGGGCAAGGACCCGATCCGGCGCGGGGCCGCACCCTTCGGCGCGATCCCGACGCTCTCGGGCGATGTGATCTTCCGCGCGCGCCCCGGCAGCAATACCGCCCCCGACGAGCTGCGCCGGTGGGGCACCCTGGTCGGCACGGCGGTCGCCGACACGCTCCACCTGCCCCACGCCGAGCGGCAGGCGGCGATCCGCGCCTGGGTGCAGCGGGCGCCGGCCTGAGCCGGTCGCCCACGCCCAAGTCGATAGGTCGGTGGTGAGCCGAGGCGGCTCGGCCGCCAAAGGGGAATCAGCCGGCCAGATGCAACCCGGCCGCCGACGTTCCCTGAGTTCGATGATCCCCGCACAGCCGCAGCAATGCATCGTCGTCGCAGACGACAATTCCCTCGCGGCGGAAGTTCAGATAGTGGCGATTGGTGATCTTCTCCCGCTTACTCGCCGTGGACGCGGGTCGGTTGTCCATGCGGCTGTAGACGAAATAGAGATTGTGGCGATCCCGCGCCGAGGTGTTGTTGGTCGAGCTGTGGATGGTGAGGGGCGCGAACAGATAGACGGTTCCCGCCGGCCCGAGGGCCTCGACCACGTCGTGGGTGGCGACGATCTCCCCGATCCGCCGGACGGTGTGCACCGGATAGCTGGTGGTCTGGTCGTCATAGGTCCACTCC
>SHWA01000076.1 GCA_009693995.1 Alphaproteobacteria bacterium
GGTTCGAGACCCGGCTCGACGCCTTGGCCGAGGCGGAGTGGGGTGCCGAAGGGGCGGAGCGCATCGCCTTCCTGGTGGCGACCCTGCCCGGCGCCCTGCTGGGTGCGGTACAGAAGATCGCCTCGGGCGGCGAGCGCGCGCGGCTCCTGCTCGCCCTTAAGGTGGCCCTGGCCGACGTGCGCCGGGTGCCGACCCTGGTCTTCGACGAGGTCGATCGCGGCGTCGGCGGGGCGACCGCCGCCGCCGTCGGCGCGCGCCTCGCGGTCCTCGGGCGCACGCGCCAGGTGCTGGTGGTCACCCATTCGCCGCAGGTGGCGGCGCTCGCCGACCACCACTACCGGGTGGTCAAGCGCGAGCGGAAGGGGCGCGCGGAGGCTGCGGTCGATCGGCTGGCGGAGATGGCGCGGCGCGAGGAGATCGCGCGCATGCTGGCCGGCAGCACGGTGACCGCCGCGGCGCGGGCGGCGGCCGACGCCCTGATCGGCGGGGCGCGGTCTTGAGCCGCCGCGGCGCGAAGGCGGTCGAGAGCCTGAGCGCAGCCGAGGCCGCAGTCGAACTTGCGCACCTGGCCGCCGAGATCGCCCGCCACGACCAGCTCTACTTCAACCGCGCCGCCCCCGAGATCAGCGACTTCGCCTATGACGCGTTGCGCCAGCGGCTCAACGCCATCGAGGCGCGCTTCCCCACACTCGTCGCCGCCGACAGCCCCTCGCGGCGAGTCGGCGCGCCGCCGGTCGCGGACTTCGGCAAGGTAACCCACAGCCGGCCGATGTTGTCCCTCGACAATGCCTTCGAGCCGGCCGACGTGCACGAGTTTCTGGCGCGCGTGCGGCGCTTCCTCGGCCTCGCCGCCGAGGCGCCCGTGGCCCTGGTGGGCGAGCCCAAGATCGACGGCGTCTCGGCGGTGCTGCGTTACGAAGGGGGGCGGCTCGTGGTCGGCGCGACGCGGGGCGACGGCAGCCTGGGCGAGGACGTGACGGCGAACTTGCGCACCATCCGCGACGTGCCGCTCGCCCTGACCCAGGGTGCGCCTTCCCTGCTCGAGGTGCGCGGCGAGGTCTACATGACCCGCGCCGATTTCGACGCGCTGAACGCGGCCCGCGACGCGGCGGGAGAGCCCCGCTTCGTCAACCCGCGCAACGCGGCGGCGGGGTCGCTTCGCCAGCTCGACAGCCGCATCACCGCCAGCCGGCGCCTGCATTTCTTCGCCTATGCCTGGGGCGAGACCGCGGCGCCCCTCGGCGCCAGCCATTGGCAGGCGCTGGAGCGCCTCCGCGCCCTCGGCTTCCAGGTCAACCCGCTGGCCCGGCCGCTGGCGGACGTGGCGGCCGCGCTCGCCTTCTACGCCGAAATCCAGGCCGCGCGAGCGACGCTCGACTACGAGATCGACGGCGTCGTCTACAAGATCGACGACCTCGCCTGGCAGGAGCGGCTCGGCATGGTCAGCCGCGCGCCGCGCTGGGCGATCGCCCACAAGTTCCCGGCCGAGCAGGCGGAGACCACGCTGGAAGCGATCTCGATCCAGGTCGGGCGCACCGGCGCGCTCACACCCGTAGCCGAGCTCGCCCCGGTTCATGTCGGCGGCGCGATGGTGGCGCGCGCCACGCTGCACAACGAGGACGAGATCGCGCGCAAGGACCTGCGCCTCGGCGATCGGGTGATCGTGCAGCGCGCCGGCGACGTGATCCCGCAGGTGGTCGCGGTGGTGCCCGGGGCGCGTCCGAAAGATTCCCTGCCCTTCGTCTTTCCCGACCGCTGCCCGGCCTGCGGCAGCCGGGCGGTCCGGGAGGAGGGGGAGGTGATCCGGCGCTGCACCGGCGGCCTGATCTGCCCGGCCCAGGCGGTCGAGCGGCTGCGCCACTTCGTCGGCCGCGACGCCTTCGACGTGGAAGGCCTGGGCGAGAAGCAGATCGCCGCCTTCTGGCAGGACGGGCTGATCCGCACCCCCGGCGACATCTTCCGCCTGGCCGGGCGCGAAGCCGAAATCGCCCTGCGCGAGGGGTGGGGCGAGCAGTCGGCGGCCAATCTGGTGCAGGCCGTCGCGGCGCGCCGGACCATCACGCTGGAGCGCTTCATTTTCGCCCTCGGCATCCGCCAGGCGGGGCAGGCGACCGCGCGACTATTGGCACGCAACTACGGATCGCTCGCCGCCTGGCGCAGCGCCATGGCGGAGGCAGGCGATCCCGAATCGCCCGCCTATCAGGAACTGACCGCGATCGAATCCATCGGCGCCAAAGTGGCGGGGGAGGTCGTCGCCTTCTGCGCCGAGCCGCACAACCGCGCGGCCCTCGACGACCTCGCTGGCCAGGTGACGGTCCAGGATTTCGTCCCGTCCGCGACCACCTCAAAGCTCGCCGGCAGGACCGTGGTGATCACCGGCACGCTCACCGCCATGACCCGGAGCGAGGCCAAGGCGCGGGCCGAGGCCCTCGGCGCCAAGGTCGCCGGCGCGGTCTCGGCGCGCACCGACTACCTGATCGCCGGCGCCGACCCCGGCGCCAAGGCGACCCGCGCGCGCGAACTCGGCGTGCCGGTCCTGGACGAAGCCGCGTGGCTGGAGCTGATCGGTGCGCGATGACGGGTCTTGTGTTGGTATCCGGCGGTACAATCTGATATCGGAGACACATACGTACCGGATGGCACGATGACGACCCCGAAACGATCGAACGAGACGGTGTTCAGGCCTGGGCAGGCGGCTCCCCATACGGGGCGCTACGAGATCGTCGGGCCGCGCGGGTCAAGCACCGGCGAGGAGCGCAAGATGAATGCCGGCCGCCCCTTTCCTCCCACGCCGAAAAGGGGACAGGCCTATGTGGCGATCGAGTCGAGTGGCACCTCCGTCGCTTCACGGCGGTCGGAGCGAATCATCGCACGCACGAGCGTGCGGTTTGCGGCGGCGCTGAAGGCCCTTGCCAAAAAGTAGGCGGCATTATCGCGTTCGATTTCTCGACGTTCACGCAGCGCATCGGCAGGCGCTGGAACTCGGCGGCAAGCCGGGCGAGGTGAGCCGAGATGCGATCGAATCGGCGATCGCCCGACCCTATTCGGGTTTCGGTCGCCGAGCGCTGTTTCCCCGCATCCACCAGAAAGCAGCGGCGCTGGTACACGCGCTCATCAAGAACCACGGGTTCATCGACGGCAACAAGCGCACCGCAGTCATCGCCGTGAACGTGCTTCTCGAGCACAGCGGATACGAGTTGAATGCCAGCAATGCCGAGGTCGAGTGGATGGCGATCACCGTCGCCGACTCCAAACTCGATCTGTCGGCTCTGACCGATTGGTTCCAGGCTCATATTCGGCGGATGAACTGATCCCAGTTGGAAATGTCGCGATCCTCACCCGCCTTGAATCGGCCGGGTGGCCTGCACCAGCCAGGTGGCGGTCTCGGCGTCGACGATCGGGGTCAGGACCGCGCAGACGCGGGCGTGGTAGGCATCGAGCCACGCGATCTCCTCCGCCGTCAGCAGCCGCGCCTCGACCAGATTGCGGTCGATCGGCGCCAGGGTCAGGGTCTCGAAGCCGAGCAGGTCCACCTCGGCTCCCTCCGGGAGCGGCACTTCCACCACCACCACCAGGTTCTCGATCCGGATGCCGTAGGCGCCGGTCTTGTAGTAGCCGGGCTCAACGGAGATGATCATGCCCGGCTCGAGGGCGGCGGACGTGCCGCCCTTGGCGATCCGCTGCGGACCCTCGTGCACGTTCATGAAGCTGCCGACCCCGTGGCCGGTGCCGTGGTCGTAGTCGAGCCCGGCGTCCCAGAGCGCGCGCCGGGCCAGCGCGTCGAGCTGCGCGCCCGTGGTGCCGCGGGGAAAGCGCGCGGTCGCCAGGGCGATGTGCCCCTTGAGAACGCGGGTGAAGCGATCGCGCATCTCGGGGCTCGGCGCGCCGATCGCCACCGCGCGCGTCACGTCGGTGGTGCCGTCCAGGTACTGGCCGCCGGAATCGACCAGGTACAGCATGCCGGGCTCTAGCCGGCGGTTGGTTTCGGTGCGGGCGCGGTAGTGGACGATGGCGCCGTTGGGTCCGGCCCCGGAAATGGTATTGAAGCTCGGCCCTCGGTAATGCTCGCCCCCCTCGCGGCAGCTCGCGAGGCGGTCCTGCGCCTCGATCTCGGTCCAGGTGCCGCGCGGCGCCTCGCGCGCGACGGCGGCGAGGAAGCGGGTGAGCGCCGCCCCGTCGCGGCGATGGGCGGCCTGCGTGCCGGCCAGCTCCACGGGGTTCTTGCGCGCCTTGGGCAGGACGCAGGGGTCGGCGAGGCGGAGCGCCTTGGCCCCGGCGCGCTCGATGCGCTCGAACACCCACGCCGGCGCCGTCCCCGGATCGGCGCCGAGGCGCTTGCCGGCTCGCACCTGCCGGTCCAGCAGAGGGCCGAAGTCGTGGGGCGCGGCCAGGCGCACCGCGTTGCCCAGATGTTGCGCCAGGCCCGGCGTGACCTTGCGCCCCTCGATGCAGAGATCGACCGTCCCGTCGCGGTGCAACAGGGCGAAGGCGAGCGCCTGCGGGCTGTTCGCCACGTCGCCGCCGCGGATGTTGAGCAGCCAGCAGATCGAATCGGGGAGGGTGAGAACGGCCGCATCCGCCCCTTGCGCCGCCAGTGTCTCGGCGGTCTGGGCGCGCTTGTCGGCGGACGCTTGGCCCGCGAAGCGCAGGTCGTGGGGCACCACGGGCGCGATCGGCAGCGGCGGCCGGTCCGGCCAGACAGAGTCGATCGGGTTGCCGTCGCAGGCGATGAGCGTCGCGCCAGCCTTCTCGACGGCGGCGCGCAGGCGCGCGACAGCGTCGATGGCGTGCAGCCACGGGTCGTAGCCGAAGCGGTTGCCGGCGCGCAGATTGGCCGTCAGCCACGTCTCTGGCGGCGACTTGCCCGAGTGCAGGCGTGCGAACAGCGTGCCGTCCACCTGCGCCTCGGCCTGGAGCGTGTAGCGGCCGTCGGTGAACAGGGCGGCCTGCGCGGCGAGTACCATCACCAGGCCGGCCGAGCCGGTGAAGCCGGTCAGCCAGGGCAGGCGCTGGGCGCCCGGCGGCACCGCCTCGCCCTGGTGCTCGTCGCCCACGGGTTGCAGGAATCCGGCCAGGCCGCGCCGCGCGAGCTCGGCGCGGAGCGCCGCCAGGCGCTCCGGTCCGCCGCCTTGGCTGCGGTAGCCCGCCGCTCGTTCGGAACGCAGTGCTTCCAGCCGCGCACGGAGCGCCACCGTCGCCGCGGGGGCGATCAAATCGATCCAGCCACCATCGCGGGGCTCGGCCGCGGCGGCGACCCCGGCGACGAATGCCCTGACCTCCGCCTCGGACAGCGTGACGCCGGAGGCGCGCAGGAGCGCGGAGAGCTGGGAAGGTTGCTTGGTGCGGAACTCTGCCATCACCGTCCTCGCGCGGGATCCATGTCGCCAAGGTGCGCATTCCGGCGTGCGCCCGCAAGCACCAGCGTGACCCACTCACCCTGCCGGACCCGGAACGCCAGCGGCAGGCGCTGGGCCAGATAGGCGGCCCGTACCCCCCTCTCCTGCCAGGCGAGCAGGCCCGAGAGAACCACGCGACCGCGCGGCGCCAAGGCCCCCGCAATCCCGGGCGCCAGTCGTTGCAGCGGCCGCGCCAGGATGTTGGCGAGGATCAGGTCGTAGGGCGCGCCGCGCCGCACCAGGGGCGCGTCCAGGCCAGCCCCCGTCGCGGTTCGCACCCACCGCCCGACCCGGTTGAGGCGCGCGTTCCCGGCCGCGACCTCGGTCGCCACCGGATCGTTGTCCGAGGCGACCACGCGGGCGCGGAAGGTGCGCGCGGCGGCGAGCGCCAGGATCCCGGAGCCGCAGCCGAGGTCGAGCACGCGGCGCGCGCGCCAGCCGCGCGCCAGCCGGTCGAGGGCCAGCAGGCATCCCCGCGTGCTCTCGTGCTCGCCCGAGCCGAAGGCGCGCCCGGCATCGACGTGGAGGCAGAGGGCGCCGCCCTTGGGCAGGTCGCGCACATGGCTGCCATGGACCAGATAGCGCCCCGCGCGAAGGGGAGGGTGCCCCGCCTGGTAGGCGCGCACCCAGTCGGTTTCGGGCACGGGGTGGGCCACGACGGCGGGCGCGGGCAGGCCGAGAGCCTGGGCGGCGACCGCGATCGCGGCCTCGACGGCGGCCAAGTGCCGCGCATCCAGGGCCAACGCGGTGACCACCGCCGGCCCCGGCCGCTCGTCGGCGCTCGTGGTCACCGCGCTGGCGACACCGGCCAGCATCTCGCTGAATGAGTCCGCCGCCCCGCGCGGCAGCGACAGTTCGACCCGCCACATGGCGGCTCAGGCGCGCTCGACGAAGCTGTCGATCACTTTCTTGATACCGCCGCCCGTGAAGGCGATGTCGAGCTTGTTGCCATCCACCGCGACCACCAGCCCGTCGCCGAAGCGGGCATGGCGCACGCGCTCGCCGGCGCGGAAGCCCTGGGGCGAGGCGGGGGGTGTCCGGGCGCCGGGCGCCGCCGCGCGCGGGGCGCCCTGTCCGGCGAAGGCCGCCACGTACGCGTCGGCGGCGCTCTGCCGGTAGCGGAAACCACCGGGCGAGGGCGTGGCGGAGTCGCGCCGGAGCACGTGCTGCACCGGCAACTCCGCGATGAAGCGCGAGGGGATGTTGTGGCGCCACTGGTTGTGCACCAGGCGGCTGGCGGCGCAGGTGATGTGCACCTCGCGCTTGGCGCGGGTGATGCCGACATAGGCGAGGCGCCGCTCCTCCTCCAGGCCGGCCGTGCCCTGCTCGTCGAGGGCGAGCGGGTGGGGGAACAGCCCCTCTTCCCAGCCGGGCAGGAACACCACGTCGAACTCCAGGCCCTTGGCGCTGTGCAGGGTCATCACACTGAGTTTGGGCTGGTTGCCGGACTCGGCGTTCTCCATCACCAGGGCGACGTGTTCGAGGAAGGCGCCGATGGTCTCGAACTCGGCGATCGCCTGCACCAATTCGCGCAGGTTCTCGAGGCGCCCCGGCGCGTCCGCCGTCTTGGCCGCCCGCCAGAGGCCGGTATAGCCGGACTCATCCAGCAGGGTCTCGATCACCTGGGCGTGGGGCAGCGAGCCGAGCTGGCCACGCCAGCGCTCGAAGTCGGCGCGGAGGGCCAGGAGTGCCGCCCGCGCCTTGGGCGGCAGCTCGTCGGTCTCGACCGCGAGGGTGACAGAGCGGGTCAGGGAAAGGCCGCGCGCGCGGGCGAGGCCGTGCAGGAGGAGAAGCGTCGAATCGCCGATGCCGCGCTTCGGCAGATTCACGATCCGCTCGAAGGCGAGGTCGTCGTCCGGCTGGTGCAGGACGCGCACATAGGCGATGGCGTCGCGAATCTCCTGGCGCTCGTAGAAGCGCGGGCCGCCGACCACGCGGTAGGCGATGCCGAGCTGGATCAGGCGCTCCTCGAAGGCGCGGGTCTGGAACCCGGCCCTGACCAGGACGGCGATGTCGGCGAGGGACTGGCCGCGCGCCTGCAGCGCCTCGACCTCGTCGATGATGGTACGCGCCTCCTGGTCGCCGTCGAGCACCGCCTGCAGGGTGACGGGCTCGCCTCCGGGTGCGTCGGTCCAGAGGGTCTTGCCGAGCCGGCCCGCATTGTGGGCGATCAGCCCCGAGGCGGCGGAAAGGATCGGCTGGGTCGAGCGGTAGTTGCGCTCGAGGCGGACGATGCGGGCGCCCGTGAAGTCGGTCTCGAAGCGCAGGATGTTGCCGACCTCGGCGCCGCGCCAGCCGTAGATCGACTGGTCGTCGTCGCCGACGCAGCAGATGTTGCGGTGGCCCTGCGCGAGCAGGCGCAGCCACAGATACTGGGCGACGTTGGTGTCCTGGTATTCGTCCACTAGCAGGTAGCGGAAGCGCCGCTGATAGTCGGCGAGCACGTCGGGATGGGCGGCGAAGAGCGTCAGGTTGAGCAGCAGGAGATCGCCGAAATCGGCGGCGTTCAAGGTCTTCAGCCGCGCTTGGTAGGTGGCGTAGAGGGCGCGCGCCTTGCCCAGGGCGAAGTCGGAGTCCTCCGCCGGCGTGACCTTATCGGGGGTCAGCCCACGGTCCTTCCAGCGGCTGATGATGCCGGCGAGCGCGCGCGCCGGCCAGCGCTTGTCGTCCAGGTTCTCGGCACGGAGGATCTGCTTCAAGAGCCGCACCTGGTCGTCGGCGTCGAGGATGGTGAAAGTGGGGGTCAGCCCGACCAGCTCGGCATGGCGGCGCAGGATGCGGGCGCCGATGGCGTGGAAGGTGCCGAGCCACAGCCCTTCGACCGCCTGGCCGATCAGGCGGCCGACCCGCTCGCCCATCTCGCGGGCCGCCTTGTTGGTGAAGGTGACGGCGAGAATCTGGCTCGGCCAGGCGCGCCCCGTGGTCAGGATGTGGGCGAGACGGTGGGTGAGCACCCGGGTCTTGCCGGTGCCGGCGCCGGCCAGCACCAGCACGGCGCCCTCGGTTGCGGCCACCGCCTCGGCCTGGGCCTGGTTCAGGCCGGCCAGGAAATCGGCGGCGGGCGGGCGCACCAGGGGCGCCGGCGGCGGCGCGGCTGGGGTCCGCGGGCCAGCGGCTACCAGATCGAAGGGATCGCTCATGAGGGCTCGATCCATACCACATCTTGGGGGTTGAAGGCGATCATCCTCAGCGGCTGGCACCACGGTCAGCCACCAGCGGCCGCGCCCCTGCCGGCCCGGCAATGGCGCCCTGCGGTGGTAGTCGGCGGAACGTTGGCGGTGGCCGGGTTCCATTGTACGTTTCCGCCTGAATCGACGGCGACGATGGATCACGATCTTCCTCCCGGCACGCGGCCCCATGGGGGGCCGCCGGTGCGGTCGGTCGTCCTGCCGCGGAACGCACTACGAGGACTGCGGATGGGAACGATCAGAATCGCCATCGCCGGCGTCGGCAACTGCGCCAGCTCCCTGGTTCAGGGTATCGACTATTACCGGGGCGCGCTCGGGCCCACCCCGGCCGGCCTGATGCACACCGCCATCGGCGGCCATGGCCCGGGCGATCTAGAGGTGGTCGCGGCCTTCGACGTCGACCGCCGCAAGGTCGGCCGGCCTCTGGCGGAGGCGATCTTCGCCAAGCCGAACCGCACTCTCGCGTTCCAGCCGACGGTGGCAGCGACGGGGACCCTGGTCGAAATGGGCCCGGTGCTCGACGGTATCGCGGCGCACATGGCGGACTACCCCGAGGACGAGGCCTTCCGCGCCGCCGACGCGCCGGCCGTCGATGTCGCGCGGCGGCTCCGCGAGACCGGAGCCGAGGTGCTGGTCTGCTACCTGCCGGTCGGCTCGGAACGGGCGGTCCGCCATTACGCCGCGGCCTGCCTGGAAGCCGGGGTCGCCCTGGTCAATTGCGTGCCGGTGTTCATCGCCTCCGACGCCGCCTGGGCGGCGCGGTTTCGGGCCGCCGGCCTGCCGATCATCGGCGACGACATCAAGAGCCAGGTGGGCGCCACCATCGTGCACCGGATGTTGGCCCGCCTATTCGCCGACCGCGGGGTGGAGTTGCTGCGCACCTATCAATTGAACACCGGCGGCAACACCGACTTTCTCAACATGTTGGCGCAGGAGCGCCTGCAGTCCAAGAAGCACTCCAAGACCGAATCCGTGCAGTCGCAGTTGGACGAGAGGCTGGCGGCGCGCGACATCCACATCGGCCCGTCCGACTACGTGCCGTGGCAGGGCGACAACAAGGTCTGCTTCATCCGCATGGAGGGCCGCGGCTTCGGTGGTGCGCCGGTGGAACTGGAGCTGCGCCTTTCGGTGATCGATTCGCCGAACAGCGCCGGAGTGGTGATCGACGCCGTGCGCTGCGCCCGCCTCGCCCGCGACCGCGGGCTGGCGGGACCGGTCCTGGCGCCTGCCGCCTATTATATGAAAAGCCCGCCGGTGCAAATGCGCGATTCCGAGGCCCATGAGGCGTGCGAGGCCTTCATCGCCGGCGCAGCGGCAGCGGAGACTGGGAAGAAGATCGCCGCCGAATAGCCGCGCCGGGGCCAGTTACAGTCGATTGACAGTTTTTATTTCGTGGGTATCGTCTAGCGCTCTGCCACGGCGAGGAGGGGAAAACTTCCCGCCGGTCGCGCGAAGAGTGCGCGCGCCTGGGCGGGTGGGGCAGACGCTTGACGGACAGGGAGAACGGGCGACCATGCAGGCCATCGAGGCGGTCATCAAGGGGCTGGACGCGGTGATCAACCGCGTCCTGATCGTCTGTAAATGGTTGACCATTTCGACCATGGGGACGTTGTTCGTGATCATGGTGGCCGGGGTCTTCTTCCGCTACGTGGTCAACAGCGCGCTGCCTTGGTACGAGGAGGCGTCCAAGTACATGATGGTTTGGATGACCTTCATGGCGGCGCCGATCGCCCTCAAGCAGGGCGGCAACGCCGGGGTGCAAGTCCTCCACAACCTGCTGCCGGGCCGGATCAAGCAGTTCAACTGGCTGATCATCTTCACCATCACCGGCATCGTGGTCGGGATGCTGCTGTGGCACGGGACGACGCTCGCCTGGTTCGCCCGCAACCAGACGCCATCCTCCTTCGACATGCCGTTCATCTACGTCTACATGTGCATGCCGATCGGGGCGCTGATCATGATGTTTATCGTGGTCGAGTTCTGGCTGCGCTCGCTGCTCAGCTTCATCGCACCGCAAAAGTACTTCTTCACCGGTGGCGTGATGATTCCGGGCCTGACCGACCAAGACATCAGCATGACTTGAGGGTCGGGGTAGTGACCTTCGAGTAGGGGGAGCGGACCGGCGGCACGTCCGCCGGTCGACGACGACCAAGCCGGATAGCCAGCAAGCGGATAGCCAGCAAGCGGATAGCCAGCAAGCGGATAGCCAGCAAGATAGAAAGAGTGCGCCCCCCCGCGGGCGCCATGTCGACGCGACACAGGGAAGGACTGCAAATGACGGGGACAGTGTTCTTCTGGATCTTCCTGGCCAGCCTCTCGATCGGCACGCCGGTCGTCTTCTCGTTGGCGTTCGGTCCCATCGTGCAGTTCCTGATGGTCGGCAACGAGGTGTTCTACAAGATGGTGCCGCAACGCATTTTCAGCGGCATCGACCTCTTTCCCCTCCTCGCCATCCCGCTCTTCGTCCTGGCGGGCGAGATCATGAACGTCGGCGGCATCACCCAGCGCCTGGTACGTTTCGCCGTGTCCCTGGTCGGCCACCTGCGCGGCGGCCTCGCCCATGTGAACATCATCTCGCTCATGCTGATCTCTGGTGTCAGCGGCTCGGCGGTGGCGGATGCGACCGCCGTCGGCTCGATCCTGATCCCGGCCATGCAGAAGCAGGGCTACTCCCTCAAGTTCGCGGCCGCGGTCACGTGCTCGGGCGCCGTGCTCGGCCCGATCATTCCGCCGTCCATCATCATGGTGATCTACGGCTTCGCCATGCAGTTGAACGTAGCGGCGCTGTTCCTCGCCGGCTTCCTGCCTGGCGTCATGATCGCCGCCGGGTTGATGGCGGTGATCATGGTCATCTCCCGCAAGCGCAACTATCCGATGGCCGAGCGCCGGGCGACCTTCCGCGAGATTGCGACGGCGGGGTTTGGGGCGCTGCTGCCGCTCATGACTCCGATCATCATCATCGGCGGTATCCTCATGGGCGTGGTGACGCCGACCGAATCGGCCGCCGCCGCCTGCGTCTATGCGCTGGTTCTCAGCATCTTCGTCATGCGGACGCTGAAATGGAGCGACGTGCCGCCGATGCTCTACCGCACCGGCCTGATCTCCGGAACGATCCTGTTCATCATCGGCGCCGCCCAGCTGTTCGGTTGGCTTGCGACCATAACCGGCATCCCCCAGCTCATCGGCAAGTTCGTCGCGGCAACCTCGGCCGATCCGCTGCTGCTGATGTTCTACATCCAGATTCTTCTGTTCATCACCGGCATGTTCCTGGATGCGGTGCCGTCGATCTTGATCCTGGGGCCGATTCTGGAGCCGGTCGCGACCCAGATCGGCGTCGACCGGCTGCATTTCGCCATCGTCATGTGCATCAACCTCTCGGTCGGCCTGGCCACGCCGCCGATGGGGATGCTCCTGTTCGTCACCTCCGGCATGACCAAGCTCGGCATCGAGACCATCTCCAAGGAGATGCTCCCCTTCTTTGCGTTGTATATCGGGGTGATCGCACTGATGGCCTACGTGCCGTGGATTACCCTGGTGTTGCCAAAAATGCTCGGGGTGGCGTACTGACGCGAAGGGGCTGGCTCCGCTACCGCGGCCGCGGCGTATCCATCGTCAGGTAAGCGGCGATGGAGCCGACGATAAAGCGGCGCCTTGGGCGGACAGGAGTCGAGGTGGCTTGCGTCGGCCTCGGCGGGGCGCCGATGGGCGAGCGGCGGGTCAGGGTCGCGGACGCCGAGGCCGAGGCGATCGTCGAAGCCGCCTTTGGCGCCGGCCTCACCCTGTTCGACACCTCCCCCTGGTACGGCCAGGGCAAGAGCGAGCTGCGCATGGGGCGCGTGCTGGCGCGGAAACTCCGCGCGAGCTTCGTGCTCTCCACCAAGGTCGGGCGCGTGTTCTTCCGCCCCTCGGACCCGGCGACCTTCGCGCCGCCCTGGATGGGCCACGGGCTGCCCTTCGACTTCCGCTTCGACTACACCTACGACGGCGTCATGCGCTCCTACGAGGACAGCCTGACCCGCCTCGGCCTGAACCGGGTCGATCTGCTGCTGATCCATGACCTCGACCGCATGTGGCACCCCGACCCGGCCGACATCGAGCGCCATTTCCGGGCGCTCGGCGCCGGCGGCGGCTTCCGGGCGCTTAGTGAACTCAAGCGCGCCGGCGAGATCAAGGCGATCGGCGCCGGCCTCACCTTCGCCGATCCGGTACCGCGGCTCCTCGCCGAGTTCGACCTGGATTTCTTCCTGCTCGCCATGCCCTACTCCCTGCTCGACCAGGACGTGCTGGACGCGATCTTCCCGGCCTGCGCGGCGCGCGGAGTGGGGATCGTGATCGGCTCGGTCTTCGCCTCAGGGATTCTGGCGACGGGGCCGGTCGCTGGCGCGGTCTACAACTACGCCCCCGCGCCGCCGGCGGTGATGGAGAAGACGCGCCGCATCCAGACGGTCTGCGCCCGCCACGCGGTCGCCCTGCCGGCGGCGGCGCTCCAGTTCCCCCTTGCGCATCCGCTGGTCACAGCCATCATCCCCGGCGCCTACCGGGTGAGCCATGTGCGCGACAACCTGGCGCATCTCCGCGCCCCCATCCCGGCCGCCTTCTGGGCCGAGTTGCGGGCGGAGGGGCTGATCCGTGCCGACGCGCCGACGCCGGCCTGAGTGGTGCGCGTGTAGCTGACGCGTCAAGTTGTCCGGTTTATGTAGCGCATCGATTGACTGCTTCTGTTGCAGTTGTTGGGCCTGTGGGGTTGTGGGCAAGGCGTAGCCTTGTCCATAAGTCCACAGGCTGGCTGGCGGGCGTCGAAGCGGTTCAC
>SHWA01000077.1 GCA_009693995.1 Alphaproteobacteria bacterium
TGCCGTACCGCTCTCGCCCGCCTCCAGCCGTTCAACCGCCTTCAGCTTGAATTCCCGGCTGAAGCTCCGCGGCTTCGCTTGGGACATCAGTCCTCTCCCTCCAGAGAACCGTCCCTATTATCCTTGTCTCACTCGCGGGGGGCACTCCAGGGGTGCAGAATTTTTGCAGCCGCACAATTAAGTATTGTGTCCCCGAATTGGTACGCGCGCCTGACGGCGCGCGTACCGTCCCACCTTCCCTAAATCCCTTCCGTCCCCCGGGGCGGAAGGGACTTTTGTCTTACGCCGCGCTCTTCTTTCCTTGCCCTTTGACGAAGAAGTTCGCGCCCCGGAGCGAGGGGTGGCTGCGCGCGTATTGCGGCGGGTAGTCGGGCTCGCCGCCGAGCACCTCGGCCGCGTGCCAGGTGAAGCGGGGGTCGTAGAGATAGTGGCGCCCGAGCGCCACCATGTCGGCGCGGCCCTCCTTCACGATCGCCTCAGCCTGGGCCGCGTCGGTGATGTTGCCGACCGCCATCACCGGCAGCCCGGCCTCGGCCCGGATGCGCTCGGCGAAAGGCACCTGATAGCCGGGGCCGACGGTGATCTGCTGGTCGGGCGAGGCGCCGCCCGAGGAGACGTCGATGAAGTCGCAGCCGCGCTGGCCAAGTTCCTGGCAGAAGGCGACCGAGTCGTCCAGGTTCCAGCCGCCCGGCGTCCAGTCGGTCGCGGAAATGCGCACCCCCAGCGGCTTCTCCGCCGGCCAGAGGGCGCGCACGGCCTCGAAGAGTTCGAGCGGGAAACGCATGCGTCCCTTGCGGTCGCCGCCCCACTCGTCGTTGCGCTGATTCGAGAGGGGCGAGAGGAAGGAGTGCATCAGGTAGCCGTGGGCGCCGTGCAGTTCGAGCACGTCGAAGCCGAGGCGGATGCAGCGCCGCGTCGCCTGCTCGAAGGCGGCGCACACCGCGTCCATGTCGGTCCGCGTCATCGGCACCGGCGCCGGGAAGGTGCCGAAGCCGATCGCCGAAGGCCCGCGCCGGACCCAGGCCTCGGGGTGATCAGGGGGCAGTGCGTTGCCACCCAGCCAGGGCGGGACGATCGAGGACTTGCGCCCGGCATGGGCCAGCTGCATGGCGAGGAGCGTCTTGCTGTGCTGGCGGATGAAGCGGATCACGCGCGCCAGCGCCGCCTCGTTCTCGTCGGTGTAGAGCCCGAGGCACCAGGGGCTGATGCGCCCGCGCGGCTCGACCCCGGTCGCCTCGGTGAAGAGCAGGCCCGGGCCGCCGACGGCGAGGCCGCCCAGGTGCATCAGATGCCAGTCGGTCGCGCTCCCGTTCTCGGCCGAATACTGGCACATGGGCGAAACCACGATGCGATTGGGCAGGGTGACGGTGCGCAAGCGAAGGGGCTGGAAGAGGGCGCTCGACATGACGCGGACGGGGCTCCGACTGGTTGCCAGGGACGAGGGCGCGCGATCTCGTCGCGGCCCGCGCGGGCTGCTATCATGCGGCGACCCAGCGAATTGGCAAGTGCCCGCGCGCGGCAGCAGAACGCTCTTGGCTCTGGCCGCGATGGCTTGTGCAGTAGTGGAAAGGCGACGATGGCTTCCTACCAATACATCTACGTAATGCGCAACCTGGCCAAGGTGTTTCCGGGCGGGCGCGAGGTCTTGAAGGGGATCACCCTCGCCTTCCTGCCGGGCGCCAAGATCGGCGTGCTCGGCCTGAACGGCGCCGGCAAGTCGACCTTGCTCCGGGTCATGGCCGGCCTCGAGACTGACATCGGCGGCGAGGCCTGGGCGGCGGAGGGGGTGCGCGTCGGCCTTCTGGCGCAGGAGCCGGTGCTCGATCCCGCCCTCGATGCGATCGGCAATGTGATGCGGGGGGTGGCGGCGACCAAGGACCTCCTCGACCGCTTCGAGGCGGTGAGCGCGCGCTTCGCCGAGGAGCTCGCCGACGACGCGATGACCGAGCTGGTCGAAGAGCAGGCGGCGCTCCAGGAGAAGATCGACGCCATCGGCGGCTGGGATCTGCAGCGCACCGTCGAAATCGCCATGGACGCGCTGCGCTGCCCGCCGGCGGAGGCGCGGGTGGATACCCTCTCCGGCGGCGAGCGGCGCCGGATCGCGCTGTGTCGCCTGCTGCTGGAGAAGCCGGACTTGCTGCTGCTGGACGAGCCGACCAATCACCTGGACGCCGAATCGGTCGCCTGGCTGGAACGCCACCTGCACGACTACCCCGGCACCGTGGTCGCCATCACCCATGACCGCTATTTCCTCGACAATGTGGCGGGCTGGATCCTGGAGCTCGACCGCGGCCGCGGCATTCCGTGGGAGGGCAACTACTCCTCGTGGCTGGAGCAGAAGCAGAAACGCCTCGAACTCGAGGAAAAACACGAGACCGCGCGCGTGCGCACTTTGGCGCGCGAGCTGGAGTGGATCCGGGCCAGCCCCCGCGCCCGCCAGGCTAAGGGCAAGGCGCGGCTCGGCGCCTACGAAGCACTCCTCACCGAGCAGGCCGACCAGGCCCCCGATGCGGGCCGTATCGTGATCCCGCCGGGCCCGCGCCTGGGCGATCTGGTGATCGAGGCAGCCGGCCTCACCAAAGCCAAGGGCAACCGGCTGCTGATCGAGAACCTCACCTTCAAGCTGCCCAAGGGCGGCCTGGTCGGGGTGATCGGACCCAACGGCGCCGGCAAGACCACGCTCATGCGCATGATCGCCGGGCTGGACACGCCTGATTCGGGCACGCTGCGCATCGGCGAGACCGTGACCATGTCCTATGTCGACCAGTCGCGCGAGACGCTGACACCCGGGCGCACGGTGTTCGAGGAGATCGCCGACGGCCAGAACGAGGTGCTGCTCGGCAAGCGCCCGGTGGCGGCCCGGGCCTACTGCGCCGCCTTCAATTTCCGTGGCGCCGATCAGCAGAAGAAGGTCGGCGACCTCTCGGGCGGCGAGCGCAACCGGGTGCACCTGGCCAAGGCGGTGAAGTCCGGCGCCAATCTGATCCTGCTGGACGAGCCGACCAACGATCTCGACGTGGACACGCTGCGCTCACTGGAAGAGGCACTGACCGAGTTCGCCGGCTGCGCCATGGTCATCAGCCACGACCGCTGGTTCCTCGACCGCATCGCCACCCACATGCTCGCCTTCGAGGGCGACAGCCACGTCGAGTGGTTCGAGGGCAACTACCAGGACTATGAGGCCGACCGGCACCGGCGCCTCGGCTCCGCCGCCGACCAGCCGCACCGGATTAAGTACAAGCCGCTGCACCGGTAAGGCGCTTGCCGGGCGCGGTTGCTGCCCGCACAGGGTGGTGGCGGGCGGTCAGGGCAGCATGCGCTCCATGGAGGCGATCAGGCCGCCGACGCCCTCGCGGCCGACGATCGAATCGAACTCGGCGCGCTGGGTGGTCAACAAGCTGATGCCCCCGACCACCAAATCGATGATGCGCGGGCCCTGCGCGGTCTCGCGGACACGGAAATCGATTCGCGCCAGGGCGACATCGGTGCGCCGCAACCTGGCGCGCACCAGCACATCGCCGTCGGGCTCGATCGGCTGCTCCTGCAGGATCTCGATGGTCTCGCCGCTGTAGACGGGTGCGAGCTTGGACAGCACCTTGACCACGTACTCCGGGAAAACGCGCTGATAACGCTGCTGCTGCACCGGCGTGGCCGTGCGCCAATGGCGGCCGATGACGAAGCGGGCGATGGTGTCGACGTCGAAGCTCTGCAGGAACAAGCGGCGAAACCTGTCCTCGCGCTCGGTGTCGGCCATGGCGGTGCGGCGCAGTTCTGCGATCGCCTGCTCGGACAGTTCGCTGACGAAGGCGCTCGCCGTCGGTGCCGCGATCGCCGGCTGCGAGAAAGCGAGCATGGCGCAGACCAGCAATGCCAGAAATCGCCACAGCGGACTCAAAGGATTGATGTGCCTGGGGGTGGATACGCGGTCAGACTCCGGCCTCGGGCTCGCTGCTTGCAACATCGCCCCATCAATTGCCGCGAGCGGCCGCCTGGGCGTTACCGGGGTCGCTGCTCCGACTATAGCTCGGTATGATCGGCAAGGGCGGCGTGGCGCCGTTGAGGATCTCATCGTCACGCTTCTGGCGATACAGGCTGCGCAGGGCGGCATAGAAGTCGAGCGACGTCCGTTCCAGATCGTCCAGGTCCTCGATGTGGCGCGAGCGGGTATCGATCGCGCGGACCACGGTGCGCACACCGGTCAGATATTCGACATCGTTCGCGCTGGCGACATAACTCAACGGGTCGAGGAAGATGTCGGCAATGAGGCCGGTCAGGTCGCGCGGGTTGGAGGGGCCGAGGACTGGCAGCATCAGATAGGGCCCTTCGCCGAAGCCCCAGACGGCGAGCGTCTGACCGAAGTCCTCGCCGTGCTGTTCGAGGCCGATATCGGACGCGTAGTCCGAGACGCCGCCCAGGCCGACGGTGGTGTTCACGATGAAGCGGCCGATGGTGACGCCGGCGCGCTCGAACTGGCCCTGCATCAGGTCGTTGGCGAGGATCACCGGCGCCTTCAGATTGTCGAGGACGTTCTTCACGCCGTCGCGCACCGGCTTGGGCAGGGCCCAGCGATAGCCCTCCGCAACCGGCTTGATCACCGCCTTGTCGAAGCCTTGATTGAAGGCGAACACGCCCCGGTTGAAGCCTTCGAGGGGATCGTTCGCAGTCTCGTCGGTCCCGGTGGTGGAGCAGCCGGAAAGTGCCAGCAGGCTCGCTGCCACCAGCAGGGCACGGCCGAGATGCAGGGCGATCGGGGGGGGTTTCATGTCGGGCTCATCTAACGCGAGGTCACCACAACGGGCCAATGACGGTGGTCACTCAGGCGCTCGGCACGGCCGCAGGATGGCCACCGCGCCACCCCCAAACCGACGCACAGGCTGCGCCCCCATGACGCCCGCAGGATGCGCCCCGCCCTTCAACAAATCCTTACGGTATCGAGAGAATATCGCATCGAACACGACCCAGGAGCGGGATCGCCGACGGGCGTGACCGCCAGCCTCTCTCCTAGCATAGCCGCTACCTGGCGCCAAGCCTGCCACCGAGGCAATCTCCTATAGTCTTGACAGTATAAGCATATCTTTATATGAACAATCAATGAGTATCGAACGATCCCCCGCGACCGCGAGCAAAGGCGAACCGCCGGCGTTGGAGTCGGTGTTGGCGGCGCTGCGCGCGGCCGCCGAACCGACCCGGCTGCGCCTGCTCGCGCTCTGCGCCGCCGGCGAGCTCACGGTCAGCGAATTGACGGCGATCCTCGGCCAGAGCCAGCCGCGCGTGTCGCGGCACCTGAAGCTGCTCTGTGAGGCGGGGCTGCTCGACCGCTTTCCGGAAGGGCAGTGGGTGTTCAACCGGCTCAAGGCCGAGCGCGAGGCCGGGGGCGCGCTCGCCCGTGCCCTGGTCGCGCAGGTGCCGGCCGACGACACGACCTTCGCGCTCGATCGCAGCCGCCGGGTGGCGGTGACCGAGAGGCGGCGGGCCGCGGCGGCGGAATATTTCCGCACCAACGCCCGCGAGTGGGACCGCATCCGCTCGCTGCACGTGCCCGAGGTCGAGGTCGAGCGCGCGCTCCTCGCCCAGGTGGCGGGGGTCGCGGTCGAGGACGTGCTCGACGTCGGTACCGGTACCGGCCGCATGCTCGAATTGTTCGGGCCGCAGAGCCGGAGCGGCGTCGGCGTGGATTTGTCGCCGGAAATGCTGACGCTCGCTCGCGGCCGGTTGGAGCGGGCGCGCCTCACCCACTGCCAGGTGCGCCAGGCGGACATGTATCGTCTGCCCTTCCCCGACGGGCGCTTCGACCTGGTGCTGTTTCACCAGGTGCTGCATTACGCCGACAATCCGGCCGCGGCCTTGGCCGAGGCGGCGCGCGTCCTGCACCGGGGCGGCCGGCTGGTGGTGGTCGACTTCGCGCCGCACACGCTCGAGCGCTTGCGCGACCAGCACGCCCACCGCCGCCTCGGCTTCGCCGACCGCGAGGTGACCACCTGGTACCGCGAGCTCGGTCTCGCCCCGGCGTCGCCGGTGCACCTGGCCGGCGATCCGCTCACCGTCTCAATCTGGCCCGCCACGCGCGGGCGCACTGGACACTAGGGAGAGGCCGCCTTGCGGATCGATCGCGACACGCCGACGAGGGCGCCTGTGGAACCCTATCCCGCGCTGGTCCTTTCCGCGCCGACGGCGCCCTTGAGCGTCTCGTTCGAGTTCTTCCCGCCGAACACGGAGAAGATGGAGACGCTCTTGTGGACAACCGTCGAGCGACTGGCGCCGCTCGGGCCGAGCTTCGTGTCGGTGACCTATGGCGCCGGCGGATCCACGCGCGAACGCACCCACGCGGTTCTGCGCCGCATCGGTCGCGAAACTGGGCTCACCCCGGCAGCCCATCTCACCTGCGTGAACGCCACCCGCGCGGAAGTGGACGCCGTCGCGGAGGCCTATTGGGCCGACGGCATCCGCCACATCGTCGCGCTGCGCGGCGATCCGGCCCAAGGCAGCGGGCGCTACCAGCCGTACCCGGGCGGCTACCCGTTCGCCGCCGACCTGGTGGCCGGCCTGAAGCGCATCGCCGCCTTCGAGATCAGCGTCGCCGCCTACCCCGAGACCCATCCCGAGGCGGCGAGCGCGAGCGCCGACCTCGACAACCTGAAGCGCAAGGTCGACGCCGGGGCGAGCCGCGCCATCACCCAGTATTTCTTCGATGTCGGCGTCTTCCTGCGGTTCCGCGACCGGGCGCGGGCGGCGGGCATCACCGTGCCGCTGGTGCCCGGCATCCTCCCGGTCACCAACTTCGCCCAGGTGACCAAGTTCAGCGCCCTCTGCGGAGCGAGCGTGCCGGACTGGCTGGGGCGCCTGTTCGAGGGGCTCGACGGCGACCCCGGCACGCGCCAGCTTGTGGCCGCGGCACTGGCCGCCGAGCAGTGCCGCCTGCTGCAGGCCGAAGGCGTCGGCGATTTCCACTTCTACACCCTGAACCGCGCCGATCTTTCCTACGCCATCTGCCACGTCCTCGGCCTGCGTGCGCCCGCCGCGCACCTTCAGGCCGCCGCCGGCTGAGCGGCGAGGAAATGCGCCATGACCGACCGCGCCCCGCGCCGCGCCGCTTTGCAAGCCGCCCTGGAGGCGCGCATCCTGGTGCTGGACGGCGCCTGGGGCACCATGATCCAGGCGCTCGCGCTCGATGAGGCCGGCTTCCGCGGCGCCCGATTCGAAGCCCATGGCCACGACCTGCAAGGCAACAACGACATCCTGAACCTGACCCAGCCGGAGGCCATTCAGGGGATCGGGCGCGCCTATCTCGAGGCCGGCGCCGACATCGTCTCGACCAACACCTTCAACGCCAACCGCATCTCCCAGGCCGACTATGGCTGCGAGTCGGCGGTGGTGGAGATCAACCGCGAGGGCGCGCGCCTCGCCCGCGCCGTCGCCGACGCGTGGACTCTCCGCACCCCCGACCGGGCACGCTTCGTCGCCGGTGCCTTGGGCCCTACCAACAAGACCGCGACCCTCTCGCCGGACGTGAACGACCCGGGCTTCCGCAATGTCTCCTTCGAGGATCTCGCCGTCGCTTATGCCGAGGCGACGCGCGCGCTCGTCGCGGGCGGCGCCGACATCATCCTGCTCGAGACCATCTTCGATACCTTGAACGCCAAGGCGGCGCTGTTCGCCGTGGAGAGCGTCTTCGACGAGGTCGGCTTCACCTTGCCGATCATGATCTCCGGCACCATCACCGATCGCTCCGGGCGCACCCTCACGGGGCAGACCCCGGAGGCCTTCTGGTATTCGCTGCGCCACGTGCGCCCGCTCTCGATCGGACTCAACTGCTCGCTCGGCGCCAAGGAGATGCGCTCCTACGTGGCGGAGCTCGCCCGTGTCGCCGAGGTGCCGGTCTCGGCCTATCCCAACGCGGGCCTGCCCAATGCCTTCGGCGGCTACGACCAGACGCCGGCGGAGATGGCGGCGCACCTGCGCGAATGGGCCGCTTCAGGGCTGGTCAACATTGTCGGCGGTTGCTGCGGCTCGACGCCGGAGCATATTCGCGCGATCGCCCGGGCGGTCGCCGGGCTGGCGCCGCGCCGCGCGCCCGAGCGCCCACGGCGCCTGCGGCTCTCCGGCCTCGAGGCGGTCGAGGTGGCGCCATGAGCGGCAGCTTCGTCAACGTCGGCGAGCGCACCAACGTCACCGGGTCGGCGCGCTTCAAGAAGCTGATCCTCGCCGGCGACTTCGACGGCGCCCTCGGGGTCGCGCGACAGCAGGTCGCGGCCGGCGCCCAGATCATCGACATCAACATGGACGAGGGGCTGCTCGACGCCGAGGCGGCCATGGTCCGCTTCCTACGCCTGATCGCCGGCGAGCCCGACATCAGCCGCGTGCCGGTGATGATCGACAGCTCCAGATGGTCGGTGATCGAGGCCGGGTTGAAGTGCGTCCAGGGCCGCGCGATCGTCAATTCCATCAGCCTGAAGGAGGGCGAGGGCGAGTTCGTGCGCCAGGCGACGCTGGTGCGCCGCTACGGCGCCGCCGTGGTGGTGATGGCGTTCGACGAACAGGGCCAGGCCGAGACCGCCGAACACCGTCTGCGGGTCTGCGAGCGTGCTTACCGCATCCTCATCGACCGCGTCGGTTTCGCGCCCGAGGACATCATCTTCGATCCCAACATCTTCGCGGTGGCGACCGGCATCGATGCGCACAACGATTACGCCCGCGCCTATTTCGACGCCGTGCGCCGGATCAAGGCGACGCTGCCCCATGCCTTCATCTCGGGCGGCGTCTCCAACGTGTCGTTCTCGTTCCGCGGCAACAACGTCGTGCGCGAGGCGATGCACGCGATCTTCCTCTACCACGGCATCCAGGCCGGCATGGACATGGCGATCGTCAATGCCGGCGCGCTCCCGGTCTACGAGAAGATTCCCGACGATCTGCGCGAGCGCATCGAGGACGTGCTGCTCAACCGGCGCGAGGACGCGACCGAGCGCCTGCTGGAGGCGGCCGAGCGCCATCGCTCCGACGGCGAGGTCAAGGCCGAGGTGACGCTGGCGTGGCGCGCCGCCCCGGTGCGCGAGCGCCTGGTGCACGCGCTCGTCAACGGCATCACCGACTTCATCGACGCCGACACCGAGGAGGCCAGGCTCGAGCTGAAGCGGCCCCTCGCTGTGATCGAAGGCCCGCTCATGGACGGCATGAACGTGGTCGGTGATCTGTTCGGCTCGGGCAAGATGTTTCTGCCCCAGGTGGTGAAGAGCGCGCGCGTCATGAAAAAGTCGGTCGCCTGGCTGCTGCCCTACCTCGAGGAGGAGAAGGCGGCCGGTTCCGGGCGCCGCGCCGGCAAGGTGCTGATGGCGACCGTCAAGGGCGACGTGCACGACATCGGCAAGAACATCGTCGGCGTCGTGCTCCAGTGCAACAACTACCAGGTGATCGACCTCGGCGTGATGGTGCCGGCGGCGAAAATCCTCGAGGTCGCGCGCGCCGAGCAGGTCGACATCATCGGCCTCTCCGGCCTGATCACCCCCTCGCTCGACGAGATGTGCTATGTCGCCAAGGAAATGGCGCGGCAGGACTTTCACCTGCCGCTGCTGATCGGTGGCGCCACCACCAGCCGCATCCACACCGCGGTCCGGATCGCGCCCAACTACCCAGAGGCCGTGGTCTATGTTCCCGACGCCAGCCGCGCCGTCGGCGTGGTTGGCCAGTTGCTGTCCGATGTCAATCGCCCACCCTTCGTCGCCGGCATCCGGGCCGAGTACCAGGGAATCCGCGAGAACCATGCCAAGCAGGGCACCGGGCGGCGCAAGCAGACCTTGGCCGCCGCCCGCGCCAACGGCGCGAAGGTCGCGTGGGCCGGCTACCAGCCGCCCAGGCCCCGCGCCCTCGGCCTGACGCGCTTCGACGACTACGACCTCGCCGACATCGCCAGGCGCATCGACTGGCAGCCCTTCTTCCAGACCTGGGAGCTGGCGGGGCGCTTCCCCGAAATCCTGAACGACCCCAAGGTCGGCGCGGCGGCGCGAGGCGTCTATCAGGACGCGCAGGAGATGCTGGCGCAGATGGTGGCGGAGAAGTGGGTGCGGGCGCGGGCCGTGATCGGCTTCTGGCCGGCGCACGCGGTTGGCGACGACATCCACCTTTACGCCGATGAGAGCCGGCGCCGCGCCATCGCCACGCTCCACACGCTGCGCCAGCAGATGGTGCGCGATTCGGGGCGACCCAACCTCGCCCTCGCCGACTTCGTCGCACCAAGAGAGAGCGGCGTCGCCGATTACGTCGGCGCCTTCGCGGTGACCGCCGGTCTCGGGCTGGACGCCAAGGTGAAGGCGTTCGAGGCGCACCATGACGACTACAGCTCGATCATGGCCAAGGCGCTCGCCGACCGCCTGGCGGAAGCCTTCGCCGAGCGGCTGCACGAGCGGGTGCGCAAGGAGTTCTGGGGCTACGCGCCGGACGAGAACCTTGCCAACGAGGCGCTGATCAAGGAGGCCTACCAGGGGATCCGCCCGGCCCCCGGCTATCCCGCCTGCCCCGACCACACCGAGAAGCGCACCCTCTTCCACCTGCTTCAGGCCGAGGCGAACGCCGGCATCCACCTGACCGAGAGCTGCGCCATGTGGCCGGCGGCGGCCGTCTCGGGCTGCTATTTCAGCCACCCCGAGAGCCGCTATTTCGGGGTTGGGCGGATCGAGCGCGACCAGGTCGAAGACTACGCCCGCCGCAAGGGCGAATCGGTCGCCGCCGTCGAGCGCTGGCTTAGCCCCAACCTCAATTACGATCCGGCGACCCTGGCGGCCGCCTGAGGCGGCGTGCGACCCGCTGCAGCGCGAGCGGCATCAGATACATCGGCACCTGGGCGACGGCGAAGAAGACCACGATCTCGAAGGGCGCGCGGTCGGCGAGGGCGATCAGCACCAGCGCCATGTTGCGGTTGCCGGCGACCAGGCCGAGGGTGAGGCGCTGGCGCCAGTCGAAACCGACGCCGGCGAGCGCCCCCGCCACCTGGAGCGCCGGATTGGCGATCAGCGAAGCCGCCAGGCAGCCGAGCACGTAGCCGGGCTCGGCGAACAGCTTCGCGGTCACCCCCGCCATCACGCCGACGGCGAAGAACGCGAGCCAGAAGACCGCGAAACCGTCCACCGCCTGGGCGTTCGCGCGCAACCAAGAAGCCGGGATCAGCCGGCGGCAGAGGAGCGCGCCGGCGAGCGCGCCACCGACGATCCCGGCCAGGCGCAGAAAGAGCGCGCCAGCCGAGATGTTGAGCTCGAGCCCGAGCAGGAGCAGGGCGAGCGGCGGGATGGTGAAGGGTGCGACCAGGGTCGCCGCGGTGGCGGCCACCGTGGCGAGGGCCACATCCAGCCCGAGGATCAGGGCGAACGCGGGCGCGGCCATCAGCGGCGCCGCGGTCGCCATCAGCACCACGCCGGTGGCGATGGCCTCATCGACGCCGAGCAGTCGCACCACGCCATGCACCACGACTGGCGCCACCCCCATCAGCCCGACCACCAGAGCCAGCACCAGCCAGGGGCGCCGCGCGTAGTCGAGCGCGAGGCCGACGTCGAGGCGGATGAGGGCCACCATCAAGGGCACGAACAGCGCCGGCAGCAGGAACGGGCGGCACAGCTCCGCGAGCGGCGGGATCAGCAGGCCGACGAACACGCTCACCGCGAGAATCGGCGCGGCGCGGCGGCCGAGCAGCGCAAACGCCCGGATCACCGCCGCTCCACGCGGCGCGCGCGTACCATCCGGTAGCAAGCGAGCAGCGCGACCAGGCCACCGATCGTGGCAGCATGGAGGAAGAGGCCGGGGGGGCCGAACCAGATCATCGCCTGGGAAGCGGTCAGGGGGCCGATCGCCGAGCCGACCGAGAAGGCGAACAGGAGGCCGGCGGCATTGGGCAGGAAGTCGGCGGGATCGACCCGATCGTTCAGGTGCGCGGCGCCGATCCCGTAGACGGTCTGCGTGGTGGCGCCGAACAGGGCACAGAGGGCGATCATCAGCGGGGCGGCCGTGGCTCCGGTCGCGGCGATGGCGAGGCCGATCACCATGGTGCCGGTGGAGAGCGCGAGCAGCATGTGCCGCCGGTCCATGCGATCGGCGAGCGCTCCGGCGGGGTACTGCGCGAGAAAGCCGCCGAACACCACCGCGCTGAAGGCGGTCGAGATCATCATTGTCGGCAGGCCGAGCGCCTTGCCGTAGACGGTGCCGAGATTGAAGTAGGCGCCGTTGTAGAGGCCGGTCGCCACCACCGCGGCGATGCCGAGCGGCGAGGCGCGCACCAGGGTGCGCAGGTCGAACCCGCGGCGCGCGCCGCGCGGCGGGTCCGGCACGCGGGTCAGCGCCATCGGCAAGATGCCGAGCACCATCAGCATCGCCGCGATGGTGAAGGGCGCGTGGCTGGTGGGGTCGGCGAGCGTCACCAGGAACGGACTGAGCGAGAAGGCGGCGCCGTGCACGGCGATGTAGACCGCGAACACCCGCGCCCGGGTTTCGTT
The DNA here is from genome assembly GCA_009693995.1 of Alphaproteobacteria bacterium. GTDB lineage: Bacteria > Pseudomonadota > Alphaproteobacteria > SHWA01 > SHWA01 > SHWA01. Next base: position 12,471 of record SHWA01000077.1, read on the forward strand.
GGTCGCCTTCGCGTTCAGCCAGGCCTCGCACACCAGGAACATCCCGGCGACGCCGAAGCCCGAGACGGCGCGGGCCAGCATCCATGGCAGCAGCCCCGAGAACAGCGACAGGCCGAGCACGCCGACGCTCGCCACCGCCATGAAGAGCGCGAAGGCGCGCGCATGGCCCCCCCGCCCGACGATCCGGCTGCCCAAGAGCGTGCCGGTGATGTAGCCGCAGGCGTAGGCCGCCCCCACCAGGCCGACGGCGCGCGGGCTGTACCCGTCCAGCGTCATGCGCAGGCCGATCAGTGCGAACAACCCGCCATTGGCGAAGCCGAGGCAGAGGATGCCGGTGAGCAACGCGGCGATCTGCGGGAGGACGGCCCCCATCAGGGCCTCGGGCGGCGGGGCGGCATGCGGGCGGCTCCGAGCGGGGCGTGGCCCCGACCATGCGCGCAACCTTTCACGTCCGTCAATGCAGCGCGGGTAGGGCGGCCGGAGACTCGCGCCCGATTGACCGTCTCTTGCCAGGGAGCGCATGGTTTTGCGCGGGGCGACGGCGAAGAGGGAGGCAACATGCGACCGCTTTCTGGCATGCGCGTGATCGACGTGACCCGGGTATTGGCCGGGCCCTACTGCACCTACCAGCTCGGCCTGCTCGGCGCGGAAGTGATCAAGGTCGAGATTCCGGACGGCGGCGACTGGTCGCGGGGCAGCGGCTCGGACGCAGGCCTGAATGCGGCGCGCATGGGCACCGCGTTTCTCGCCCAGAACGCGGGCAAGCGCTCGATCACGGTCAACCTGAAGGACCCGCGCGGGCAGGCGA
>SHWA01000078.1 GCA_009693995.1 Alphaproteobacteria bacterium
CCGCTCCATCGTCGACCTCCAGGCCGCCATCAACCGCTTCCTCGTCGAGACCAACGCCTCCCCAAGACCCTTCACCTGGACCGCCGATCCAGACAAAATCATCGCCGCCGTCAAACGTGGGCACCAAGTGTTGGATTCCATCCACTAGTGGATTGACTCAAACGCTCGATACCCGTCGCCTTCACCCCCACACCTTCCCCCTCCCCCGTCGAGGGGGAGGGGGAAGGTGTGGGCGCCGTTCAGTCTTTTCCCCTCCTCCCTTGCGGGGGAGGGCCAGGGTGGGGGGTACCTGCGAACGAATCAACTGATTGTGTCAATCCACTAGGTCGTGGACTCATGAGGACGGTAAGCCTATGAAATCTTTTGCTTTCTGGGCGACACGGCGGACCGGAAATTTTCAAGCAAGCTGCTGATATAAGAGGGATTTTTCGGTTAATGAGTCGACAGTCTAGCAACTAGATTTTCGCTGTTATTACCAACCGCCGAGTGTCAGCGTGGGTCGTGAGGGGCCCCATTTCTGGTAACCTTCAGGTAACAGGATTCACCAAACATTCCATTTGATGAAATGATACGTATCGTATTATACTTACACCCCCGGGCAGACAGGCCCGGGTGAGGCCAAATCAAGCAAATAACCGGGGACCATGATCAACACCGATGAGCTGCGGCGCCAAGCGCTTCGCGTCAAAGACATCCTTCCACTCATGGAGCAATATCAAACGGCCCTGAAGGACCGAAATCTGCGACAAAACAGCAACGGTCAATTGTTCCGGCTGCGTCAGCGCGTCTCCGAAGAGTGTGTGGTGGTTGCGGCGGTCGCCTCTTCCGCTTACATCCAGGCGGTGAAGCGGGACGGCCGCGCGCCCGGCGGCGGCAAGCCGGACGTGCGCTACCACTCCGGTCTCGAGACGGCCGCGCTCGAGCTGAAGTCGGCGCTCGACCAGTACGTGCGCATCGAGAACACCCTGACCGCGCCGGTCGCGCCGAACGAGGCGGGCGAGGGGCGGAGCGGGAATCAACGGCTGCCTGCCGCCGAATAGCGCGGCTGCGTCCGTCCGATCCGGGCGGCGAAGTGGATTATGATCGGGCGCGGGGCGTGGGCTCCGCGCCCGATCGTCGTTCGGGTGTCGCCCGGTGGACCGGTGGATGAGGGCGGATGGAAGCGGCGCTCCGTCTCGGCATGTTTCTCGCGCTGCTCGCGGCCATGGCGTTGTGGGAGCATGTGGCCCCCCGCCGGGCCCTCGACCAGGACCGACGGCACCGCTGGCTGGTCAACCTGGGTCTGGCGGTGATCGACACCCTCGCCGTGCGCCTGATGGGCCTGGCAACCGCCTATGCCGTCGCCACCCTGGCGGAAGCGCGGGGCTTTGGTCTTCTGACCCTGGTTGCCTGGCCGGCGGTGGCCGAGACCCTGCTCGCGGTCCTGGTCTTGGATCTCGCCCTCTACTTCCAGCACGTGATGTCCCATGCGCTGCCCGCGTTCTGGCGCCTGCACCGGGTGCACCACAGCGACCTTGATTTCGACACCTCGACTGGCGTGCGCTTTCATCCCCTCGAGATCATGATCTCGATGCTATACAAGGGCTTGCTGGTGGCGGCGATCGGCGCCAGCCCGGCGGCCGTGATCGCCTTCGAGATCATTTTGAGCGGCACCTCCCTCTTCAATCATGGCAACGTCCGCCTGCCCGAGGCGGCCGAGCCCTGGCTGCGCCGCCTCGTCGTCACCCCCGACATGCACCGGGTGCACCATTCCTCTAGGGTGGCCGAGACCAACTCCAATTTCGGCTTCGCGCTTTCCTGCTGGGACCGGCTGTTCGGCACCTACCGCGCCGCCGCCGCCGGCGGACCGCTGTCGCAGCGGATCGGGCTTGCCGAGTACCCGGACCCAGCCGCCCTCGGCCTGGTGGGTCTCCTGCTGCTCCCCTTCCGGGGCGGCCCTGGCGGCACGAGTCTCCGTCGCGATCCGGAGTGAGGCAACCGTGGCCGAGGCGGTCGATGTCCTGGTGATCGGCGGCGGGGTGATGGGATCCAGCGCGGCCTATCACCTGGCGCGGGACGACCGCGCCGGCAGCATCCTGGTGGTGGAACGCGACCCGACCTATGCCCGGTCCTCGACCGCGCTTTCGGCCGGCGGTATTCGCCAGCAGTTCACCCTGGCCGAGAACATCCGCCTCTCCCAGGCGAGCCTCGCCTTTTATCGCACCATCGGCGAACACCTGGCGGTAGACGGCGAGGCGCCCGCCATCGGCCTGAACGCCCAGGGCTATCTGTTCCTGGCCGAGGCGCAAGGCGCGGCCAAGTTGGCCGCCAATGTCGCCTTTCAGCAGCACCACGGCGTGCCCGTCGAAGCCCTCTCTCCGGCGGCGCTGGCGGCGCGTTTCCCTGGCCTCTCGACCACGGGCATCGCCCTCGGCGCCTTCGGCCGCGAGGACGGCTGGATGGACCCCTACAGCGTCTTGCAGGCGTTCCGGCGCAAGGCGCGCGCCCTCGGCGCCCGCTACACCCAAGACCAGGTGGTCGCCCTGGAGCGGCAGGGGCGGCGGGTCCAGGCCGTGCGCCTGGCGAGCGGCCAGGTGATCGCGCCCGGCACCGTGGTGAACGCGGCCGGCGCCTGGGCGCCCGAGATCGCGCAACTCATCGGCATGGCGCTGCCGGTAGTGCCGGTCCGGCGCATGGCGTTCCACTTCCTCACCGCCGACCGCACCCTAGGTGCGCTGCCGCTGGTGATCGACGCCGACGGGCTCTGGTTTCGGCCCGAGGGCGCCGGGTTCATCGCCGGCAAGGCGATTGCGGGCGAGCCGCCTGGCTACAACTTCGCGGTCGATTACGACTATTTCGAGACCACGATCTGGCCGCTGTTGGCGCGGCGGGTGCCGGCCTTCGCTACGCTCCGGCTGCAGCGCGGCTGGGCCGGGCTCTATGATCTCAATACGCGGGACGCCAACATGATCCTGGGTCCGTGGGACGGGGAGGTGGACAACTTCATCGTCGTCTGTGGCTTCTCCGGCCACGGCTTGCAGCACGCGCCGGCGGTCGGGCGGGCGGTTGCCGAACTGATCCTCGACGGTCGCTTCACCACCCTCGACCTGAGCGCGCTCGGGTTCAGCCGCTTCGCGCGGGGCGCCCTGCCGCGCGAAGAGAACGTGGCCTGAGCCCGTGGGTGAGATCCTCGACCGCCTGATCCGGGGTGCCCGCGTCGTCGACGGCAGCGGCGGCCCGGTCTATCCCGCCGACGTGGCGATCGCCGGCGGGCGGATCGTCGCGGTCGGCGACCTGGGCCCGATGGCGGCGGCCGAGACCATAGAGGCGGACGGTCTGCACCTGGCGCCCGGCTTCATCGACGCCCACACCCACGACGACCGCGCTCTCCTTTCCGACCCCGACATGACCCCCAAGGTCAGCCAAGGGGTGACCACGGTCGTGGTCGGCAATTGCGGTGTCAGCCTGAGCCCGCTGGTCCTCGACCGGCGCCCGCCGCCGCCGCTCGACCTGCTCGGCGACCAGTCCTGGTACCGCTTCGGCCGGGTCGCCGATTACACGGCGGCGCTCGCGGCCGCGCCGGCGGCGGTGAACGCCGCCTTCCTGGTCGGGCATCAGACGCTGCGAGTCGGCGTGATGGACCGCCTCGACCGGCCGGCGACCGCCACCGAGACCCTGGAGATGCGGCGCCGGTTGGAGGAAGGGCTGAGGGCCGGCGCGCTCGGGCTCTCCACCGGCCTCGCCTACGAGCCCGCCGCGGCCGCCACCACCGAGGAGGTGATCGCCCTCGCCGAGGCGCTCGCGGCCCATGGCGGGCTCTACGCCACCCACCTGCGCGACGAGGGCGATCGGCTCGCCGAGGCGGTGGAGGAAGCGCTCCTGATCGGCCGCGTCGCCTCCGCCCCCGTAGTGCTGTCGCACCACAAGGCGGTCGGCGCGGCCAATCACGGCAAGGTCGCCGCCACCCTCGCCCGCATCAGCCAGGCCGGGCTCACCCAGGAAGTCGGTCTCGACGTCTATCCCTACACCGCGGGCTCCACGGTGCTGTCGCCGGCGCGAGTGGAGCGCGCCGAGAAGGTGCTGATCACCTGGTCGGTGCCACGGCCCGAGGCGGCGGGGCGCGACCTCGCCGAGCTCGCCGCCGCCGAAGGCGTCTCGGTCGCGGTCATGGCCGAGCGGCTGCTGCCGGCGGGCGCCATCTATTTCCTGATGAGCGAGGCGGATGTGCGCCGGGTTTTGGCACACCCAGAGGCCATGATCGGCTCCGACGGCCTCTATCATGATGCCCGCCCGCATCCGCGCCTCTGGGGGACGTTCCCGCGCGTCCTCGGCCACTATGCGCGCGACCTCGGCCTGTTTTCCCTGCCCGAGGCGGTGCGGCGCATGACCGCCCTGCCGGCGCGCCGCTTCGGGTTCAGCGATCGCGGCCGCATCCGTCCCGGCGCGCACGCCGACTTGGTGCTGTTCGATGCCGGCGCCATCCTCGACCGGGCGACCTACGCCGAGCCCGACCGGCCGGCGGCCGGGGTGCACGCGGTGCTGGTCGCCGGGACCACCGTATTCGCCGCCGGGCGGCCGACCGGCGCCCGACCCGGGCGGCTGCTGCGGCGCGGCGACGACTGAGGGCGGTCGGTTACCGATTTGTTAACCCGGCTCTCGCACTCTGGCGGTTCCACGGCACCGAGAGAGGCGGAACCGCATGCTGGGCGGTCGGATTCGGCACACGGCGGCGGCAGCAGAAGCGGCCGCGCGGGCGATCGAACCGGAGCATCTCGAGGACTTCCTGTCCCAAGGCGGGACCTGGTTCTGGGAGACCGATGCCGGGCTCCGATTCACGCTGCTGACCACACCCTTCGCGGCGGTCACGGGGATTGCGCCGGAGACCCTCCTCGGCCAGCCGTTCGCGGCGGTCGTCGGCGCCGACCCAGACCATGGCGCTGCCATGGCCGCCGGCCTGCCCTTCACCAATCTTGCCGCGGTGGTCGCGGGCCGCCGGCCGGTGCTGCTGTCGGGCCGGCCTTGGCACACGGCCGATGGGCGGCAGGGCGGCTACCGCGGCGTCGGACAATTGCCGCCTGATGCCGAGGCGACGGTCGCCGATCACAGCTTCCGGGCAGCCGTGCAGGCGCTCGGTCACGAGCTGCGCGGTCCCATCGGCGGCATCATCGGCCTGAGCGAGCTGCTGCTGGCCGGCGAGCTGCCGGAGGACCAGTGGCGCCACGCCCGGATGGTGCGGGAATCATGCGCGGCCCTGCTCGCCGTCGCCAACCAGCTTTTCGACCTGACCTGCCGCCATTCGAGCGCCAGCGGTCTCGCCGTGATGTTGATCGACGCCGCGGCGATGGAGCGCCAGTTGGCGGCGGAGCTCCTGCGCCGCGCCGACGCCCGACCAGAGGTCGCGGCCAGCCTGGAAGAGGCGCTCGCCAGCGCGGGCGAGCCGGTCGCCGTGGTGGTGCTGGCCTCCGACCTGATCCGCGGCGACTGGCGCGCGGCGGTGCGGCGGCTCGCGCTCGCTCCGCGCTTCGCCGACGCGGCCCTGGTCCTGCTGGATGCGCAGGCGGAACCCGGCCATGCCGACCGGGCCCGCGCCGCCGGGTACGCCGCCTATCTGTCCAAGCCGGTCGCGCCGGCGGTACTCCTGGATGCGGTCGCGGCGCTGGCGGCTGAGCGGCGTGGTCAGACCGGGGAGGGAACGGAAGCGGACCATGCACTGATCACCCGCCAAATGCCGAGTGAATCGGCCCGCGCCCGCGGGCTGGAGACGGCCACTCCCGATGCCGAGGCGCCGATCAGCCGCGCCGCCCTGTTACCGCTCAGCGCTGCCCTCGGGGCCGCCGGCCTGGTCGACCTGGTGCGGTGCTTCGGCGAGGATTCGCGCGCTCGCCTGGCCCAGATTGGGAACGCGTTCGCCGCGGGCGAGACCGCCCAGGTGGTGCAGTCGCCGCACGATCTGCGCTCCACCTCCGGCAGTCTGGGCGCGACGCGGGTGTTTGCCGCCGCCGATGCCCTCTTGAAGCGCTGTCGGGCCGGCTCCTGTGACGCCATCGGCCCGCCGCTGGCCGCGATCGAACGGCATATCCAAGATGCCCTCGCCGCGATCGAGTCACATGCCCGCGAGGCCGGCGCGGGCTGAACCGCCACCTTGGCGGCGCATTGACAGCGGGTCGCAAACTCCTCATATTCTGGCGCTTTCCCGAGCCGGACCGCCCCTAGAGTGAGGTCGGCGACGCGAGAGGAAAGCACCGTGATTCCAGCCGTGATGCCGACTTACGCCCGGGCCGACCTGGCCTTTGTGCGGGGGGAGGGCGCGTACCTATTCACCGACGACGGTCGCCGGTTCCTGGATTTCGGCAGCGGCATCGCGGTCGCCATCCTCGGCCACTGCCACCCGCACCTGGTGCAGGCGGTGCAGGCCCAGGCGGCGCGCCTGTGGCACACCTCGAACCTCTACCACATCCCGGAGCAGACCCGGCTCGCCGAGCGCCTCGTGGCGAACACCTTCGCCGACACGGTCTTCTTCTGTAACTCCGGCGCCGAGGCGGTCGAGGGGTCGCTGAAGGTGGTGCGCAAGTACCAGCACGACACCGGCCATCCCGAGCGCTATCGGGTGATCACCTTCGCCAACGCCTTCCATGGCCGCACCCTCGCCACCATCTCGGCGGCCGGGCGCAGCAAGTACCTGAAGGGGTTCGAGCCGGCGGTCGATGGCTTCGACCAGGTGTCGTTCCGCAGCCTGAACGAGGCGCGCACCGCCATCAGCGACACGACCGCCGGAATCTTGGTGGAACCGATCCAGGGCGAAGGCGGCATCATCGAGGCCGAGGTCGAGTTCCTCCAGGGCCTGCGCGCCATGGCGGACGAATACGGTCTCCTCCTCGCCCTCGACGAGGTGCAGACCGGCATGGGCCGCACGGGTAAGCTGTTCGCCCACGAGGCAGCCAGCGTCCGCCCCGACGTGATGGCGGTCGCCAAGGGCCTGGCCGGCGGCTTCCCCATCGGCGCCGTGCTGGCGACCGAAAAGGCGGCCCAGGGCATGACGGCGGGCACTCACGGCTCGACCTTCGGCGGCAACCCGCTCGCCATGGCGGCGGCGAATGCGACCCTGGATGTGGTGCTGGGCAAAGGATTCCTCGATTCCGTGGTGACGACCGGGCGGGCGCTCAGGGGTAGGCTCGACGGACTGGTCGCCCGCCACCCCAAGGTGTTCGAGGGTGTGCGTGGCCGCGGCCTGATGCTGGGCTTGAAGTGCGTCGGATCCTCGGGCGATTTCGTCGAGCGGCTCTATCGTCATGGTCTCCTGACCGTGCCGGCGGCCGATAACGTGGTCCGGTTGCTGCCGCCCTTGATCATCGGCGCGGCCGAGATCGACGAGGCGCTCACCAAGCTCGCCCAAGCGGCCGGCGAAGCCGTATGAAACCGAGTCCCCGGCACTTCCTCGACCTGGCCGAGGTCGACGCGGCGACGCTCCGGCGCATCCTGAAGAATGCCGCCGCGCTCAAGGGCGCGCGCTCACGGCGCAAGCCGCTTTCCGGGCGGATTCTGGCGATGATCTTCGAGCGCCCCTCGACCCGCACGCGGGTATCCTTCGAGGCGGCGATGCGCCAGCTCGGCGGCGAGACCATCGTGCTCCTGCCCTCCGACACCCAGCTCGGGCGGGGCGAGACCCTGGCGGATACCGCCCGCGTGCTCTCGCGCTACGTCGATGCGATCATGATTCGCGCCTCCAGCCACAGCCATCTGACCGAGCTGGCGGAGAACGCGACGGTCCCCGTTATCAACGGACTGACCGACCGCAGCCACCCCTGCCAGGTGATGGCCGACGTGATGACCTTCGAGGAGCACCGCGGGGCCATCAAGGGCCGGGTGGTGGTCTGGAGCGGGGACGGCAACAACGTCGCCACCTCGTGGATCCACGCCGCGGTCAGGTTCGGCTTCGAGCTCAGGCTGGCGACGCCGAAATCGCTCAGGCCCCGGCCCGAGGTGCTGGCCTGGGCGCGCGCCGCGAACGGCGCCGTGCACACCACCGAGAACGCCGAGGAGGCGGTTGCCGGCGCCGATTGCATCGTCACCGACACCTGGGTCTCGATGGGCGACGGCCGGGCGGAGGAGCGGCACAACCTGCTGCAGCCCTATCAGGTGAACGAGCGCCTGATGCAGCGCGCCAAGCCGGAGGCGATCTTCATGCACTGCCTGCCCGCCTACCGGGGGCGCGAAGTGACCGCCGGCGTGATCGACGGGCCGCAGTCGGTGGTCTGGGACGAGGCCGAGAACCGCCTGCACGCGCAGAAGGGCATCTTGAACTGGTGCCTGCGCGCATGAATCTCGGGCAGGCCGGCGCCCTGCCGGCCGGCGACGCTGCGACGCCTTTCATCGTCGGGGACTGCCAGGTGCGCGGCCGGCTGGTGCGCCTCGATGCCAGCATCGAGGCGGTGCTGTCCCAGCACGACTATCCGCGCCCCGTCTCGGCGCTCCTCGCCGAGCTGATGGCGATCGCGGTGGCGCTCGGCGGCGCGTTCAAGGCCGAGGCGGCGTTCAAGCTGCAGATCGCGGGCGACGGGCCGATCAGCCTGATGGTCGCCGACGTGACCGCCGACGGGCGGGTGCGCGGCTATGCGCGCTTCGACGCGGCGCGGGTCGCGGCCGTGGCGCCCGGTGCTGTCGCCGAGCGGCCGGTGCCGGCGCTGCTCGGGGCCGGCACCCTCGCCTTCACCATCGAGACCGCGGACGAATCGCCGTACCAGGGCATCGTCGCCCTGGGCGGCGCGCGCCTCGCCGACAGCCTGCACACCTATTTCCGCCAGTCGCTGCAGTTCAAGGCGGCACTCGGGGTGGCGTTGCGCGTGCCGGCGGCGGGGATGCGCGGCTGGCTCGCGGCGGCCTGGATGATCGAGCGCCTGCCGGTCGCGCGTGAGCCGCTCACCTTGAGCGAGGTGAGCGCGCTCGACGCGGAGGCGCTGGAGGACGCCTGGCGCCGGGCCCTCGCCCTGATGGCGAGCGCGACCCGGGTGGAGCTGACCGATGCCGCGCTGGCGCCGGAGAGCCTGCTCTACCGCCTGTTCCACCAGGAAGGGCTCAGGGTGTACGCGGCGCGCCACCTCCGCTTCGGCTGCAACTGTTCGCAGGAGCGGGTCGAGAGCCTGCTGCGAAGCTTTCCGCCGGCCGAGTTCGACGACATGAAGGTCGACGGCCGGGTGGTCGTGACCTGCCAGTTCTGCAGCCGCGACTACCGCTTCGACGACACCGCGCTCGCCGAGCTGACCAATGCTTGATGCGCCGCCGCAGGGCGTGGGATCATTCGTACCTCGTTGTGACTGGCGGTTCCCGGTGCCCCCGATGCGTAGTCTCCTTCCGCGTGGTGTCCTCGTGCTGGCGCTCCTCGTGCTCGCCGCCTGCGCGACCCAGGGCCCGACCGTTTATCCGGAGATCAGCTTCGCCGACAAGGGGCCGATCACCGTCGCGGTGGCGCGGATCGAGATCGAGGACGCCTACGTGTCGCCCCAGGTGAGTCCGAACGTGGAGCATCTGTTCCCGGTCGTGCCGGCGGCGGCCATGCGCAAATGGGCGAAAGACCGCCTGCGCGCCGGTGGCGGGGAGGGCTCGGCGCGCTTCGTGATCGTCGACGCCAAGGTGGCCGAGACCAAGCTCAAGCGCGACGAAGGCCTGCGCGGCGCGGTCACCATCCAGTCGTCCGAGCGCTATGACGGCCGCATCGAGGGACGGCTCGAGATCTACGATGCGACCGGTGCCCGCGTCGGCTTCGCCGACACGGTCGCGGTACGCACCCGCACCGTCGCCGAAAACGCCTCGCTGGCCGAGCGCGACCAGGCCTTCTACGAGATGACCCGGAACATGATGATCGACTTCGACGCCAGCCTGGAAAAGACCCTCAGGGACAATCTCGGGCGCCACTTGCGCTGAGGCGACGCGCTGAGGCGGCGGCTCAGCCGCTGGCCAGGTGGTCGGCAAGCCGGCGCAGGAAGCCGAGACAGGCGTCCACCTGCGCCCTGGCGATGAACTCGTTCGGCCGGTGCGCCTCGCGGATCGAGCCCGGGCCGCAGACCACCGTCGGGAAGCCCGCCTCCTGGAACTGCCCCGCCTCGGTGCCGAACGAGACCGCGGCGGTCGCGTTGGTGCCGAGGAGCGCCATGGCCAGGGTGGCCGCCGGCGAATCCGGTTCCGGGCGGAACGCCGGCACCGAGCCGGTGCGCTCGGTGACGATGTCGCACAGGGGCGAGAGGCGGCGCATCTCCGGCAGCAGTGTGTTCCGGCAGTGCTCGCGCACGCGCTCCACCAGCTCCTCGGGATCGATGTTCGGCGTGTTGCGGTACTCCCAGCGCAGCTCGCAGCGACGCGGGATGATGTTGAGCGCGGTACCGCCGGCGATGGTGCCGACGTGCACCGTGGTGTAGGGCGGATCGAACGGACTGGCGACGGGGGTGCGCGCCTTCATCTCCGCGCGCAAGGACTCCAGGAACTGGATCAGGCGGGCGGCATAGAGGATCGCGTTCACCCCCCGCTCCTGGTCGCTGGAATGGGCCTCGAGGCCGGTGACCACGGTCTGGAACGCCTGGATGCCTTTGTGCTGGGTGACGACCGCCATCTCGGTCGGCTCGCCGACGATCACCGCGCGCGGACTCAAGCCCCGGGCGGCGAGGGGGGCGAGCATGCGCGGCGCCCCCAGGCAGCCGACCTCCTCGTCGTAGGAGAGCGCGAGGTGGATCGGAACCGGGAGCCGGCGTGCTTGGAACTCCGGAACCAGGGCCAGGGCGCAGGCGAGAAAGCTCTTCATGTCGCAGGTGCCGCGGCCATAGAGGCGGCCGTCCCGTTCCGTCACCCGGAAGGGGTCGGTGGCCCAGTCCTGGCCGTCCACCGGCACCACGTCGGTGTGGCCCGAGAGCACCACGCCGCCGACCTCGCCCGCGCCGACGGTCGCGAACAGGTTGGCCTTGGTGCCCTCGTGGTTCTGGAACAGCTCGGCCTGGATGCCGTGGCCGGCCAGATAGTCGCCGACATAGCGGATCAGCCCGAGGTTGGAGTCCCGGCTGGTGGTGTCGAACCCGACCAGGGCATGGATCAGGGCATAGGCATCGGTGGCCATGACACGACCTTCACGCGATGGCGATGGCAAAGCATCGGCGGATGCGCGGGCGCACGCAAGCCCGCTGGCGCATGAGGCATGCTGTCCTATAGTGGCCCCATCGGGCGAAAGTTTGCGAGGAAGACGCATGGCGCAAGTGCAGCCGATCGCCGCCGCGCCAGCGGCCATCGACGCGGGCGTGGTGCAGGCGATCAGCGACTGGCTGGTGGAGAGCGGGCTGAATCACACCGCGCTCGAGGCGATGTTCGGCGGCTTCTGCGAGCGCATCTCGGCCGGAGGCATGTCGCTCGCGCGGTGCTGGCTCGCGACCGAGACGCTGCATCCCTCGATCGGGGCGATGACCTTCCTCTGGAACCGCGACAAGGGCGTCGAGAGCTTCGCCCACGAGTACCGGCGCATGGGCGGCAGCGCCGTCTATCGCCGCAGTCCGCCCTACCACATGCAGCGGAAGGGTCTGACCGTGCTGCGCCGGCGCCTCGAGGGCGAGGGGGCGGTGCTGGACTTCTCCCTGCTGGAGGACCTCAAAGCACAAGGGATCACCGACTACCTGGTGCGCGCGGTCGCCTTCGGCCAGGCACGGTGGTCGGAACGCCGGTCCGGCATCTACATCTCCTTCGCGTACGATCGGCCGGGCGGCTTCTCCGACGGCGACCTCGCCGTTCTCGATCGCCTGCTGCCGCGCTTCACGCTGTCGCTGAACGCGACCCTCACCCAGCAGATCTCGGTCAACCGGCTGAACACCTATATCGGGCCGCTCGCCGGGCGGCGGGTGCTCAGCGGCGAAATCCGGCGCGGCTCGGTCGAGATAATCAAGGCGGCCGTCATCATCGCCGACCTGCGCGGCTTCACGACCCTGGTCGATCGGGCGAACCCGCTCACCCTGACCCCGGTGCTGAACGACTATCTCGATTGCATGGTCGAGCCGGTGCATCGGCAGGGCGGCGAGGTGCTGAAGTTCCTGGGCGACGGTCTGCTCGCTACCTTCGCCCTCGAAGGCCAGGTGCGCGACGACGTGTGCGAGGGCACCCTCGGCGCGGCGACCGCCATGCTCGAACGAGTCGCCGACCTGAACGAGCGGCGGCTGGCCGAGCGCGCGCCGGTCATGGAGATCGACATCGCCCTCCATCTCGGCGACGTGCTTTACGGCAATGTCGGCGCCGACGATCGGCTCGACTTTACCGTCATCGGCGCGGCCGTGAACGAAGCCAGCCGCATGGAGGTTCTGTGCCGCAAACTGGGCCAGAACCTGCTGATTTCCCAGGCCTTCGCCGACGCCGCCACGCGCTGCCGGCCGCGCATGGTGGCCGTCGGCCAGCACCGGCTGCGCGGCATCCGCGGCACCCATACCCTCTATGCGCTGCAATCCGGCGTGGACTGCGTGACCGCCGGGCTCTAATCGCGCCAGAAGGACGGCACGAACAGGATCAGCACGGTAAAGAGTTCGAGCCGGCCGAGCAGCATGGCCACCGAGAGCGCCCATTTGGCGCCGTCCGGCAGGGGAGCGAAAGTGCCGGAGGGGCCGATGGTCGCCCCCAATCCCGGGCCGACATTGGCGAGCGACGTCGCTGCGCCCGAGACGCTGGTGACGAAGTCCAGGCCGAATAGGCCAAGGACCAGCGCGAAGAAGAAGAACGCGCCGAAGAAGACGAAAAAGAACCCGCGCACCGATTCGACCACCTCGTTGGGGACTGGCCGGCGGTTGAAGTGGGCGTGAAAGACGCCGTTCGGATAGGTCATGCGCTGGAACTGGACGCGCAGCGACTCCCACAGCACCTGGTAGCGAAACACCTTGATGCTGCAGGTGGTGGAGCCCGTGCAGCCACCGATAAACATGACGCCGATGAAGAGCGTGGTCGCGAACGTGCCCCAGGTGGAGTAGTCGGTGGTGGCGTAGCCGGTGCCGGTCATCACCGAAATCACGTTGAAGGCCGAGTGGCGGAACGCCTCCCACAGCTCGGGGTCGGCCGAGGTCCAGCGGTAGAGAGTCATGACGCCGATGACCGTGGCGACGATCGCGGCGTAGGCGTGCACCTGTCGGTCGCGGAAGAGTTCCCGCGGATAGCCGCGCACGACCTGGATATAGAGCAGGAAGGGGATTCCGGCGGCGAACATGAAGACGGCGGCGATGATCTCGAGCACTTGATTGTCGAAATGGGCGAAGGAGGCGTCGTAGTTGCCGAAGCCACCGGTG